>NZ_JBGLQX010000004.1:0-199416 GCF_041403065.1 Aeromonas sp. S16(2024)
CAGCACATTGTAAAGCTCGATATCTTGCTGATAGTCATGCCGGGTTGCCTGCTCAGGGCGACCATCCAGCAGCGTTTTTAGCTCGCTATACATCAAGCTTCTAGCCGAGTGGGCCCCATTTTTACCAAATTTAAAGCCCAGCTTAACCAGGTGTTCTTCGCTACTCATAAATGCTCTATTGACCCTAACGGCGCTCAGTTCATGCTATCAAAGGAGCGTCATTCTACCCCTCAGAGGGCGATTGCTCTATGAAGCCAGGTCACCAAAATCACTTATTTCTATTGTTCGACCAAAATGCATCCAACAGGCAGGTTTCCAGCTAAACCTCGCGCAAATAGAGTGATCATTTCCCCATCAACAACGAAGGGGGTCTGCTATCTCCGGTACACTTCAGACGCGCCAACGCATCGACTCTGCAAACTGTGCCGTCGGACGCTCGCAGATTACCGAGGCTATCCTCACGCCAAGTTACTCGCTCACCGGTTTTGAGGTTGCTGCCGCGCACATTGCCCAACGTGTCTTCACGGTAAGTGGTGCCATCACTCCCTTTGAGGTTACCCAAGGAATCGGTGCGCCAGGTGATGCCCGTGCCCGAGTCCTTGATATTGCCGAGTGCATCCTCACGCAGAGTGCCCTGTTTGCCATCGTTACACTGATAGCGGGTATGACCCAACGCATCTTCCCGATAGGTGCAGTCGGTAGCAAATGCTGTTGATTGCAGTAGACCTAGCAGCAAAGCGGCCAGCGGCAATTGGCGCGCTGCTACCCGAAACCCGGTTCGGTTACTCATCAAATACCCTCTCTGATGTGAACTCGGCTGACTATACCGGGCCTGCCGCGCAGCTTCGATACTGGGGTTTTGCACATGTCGTGTTTTCAGGCAGGAATGCGATTTACCATCGCCATTCTGGCCTTGAAGTGAGCGCGTGAATGGTGGTGGTCTGCCCATCACCCTCGGTAAAGGGGTAACCGGTCTCCAGATCCATGCCCAGCGCATAAACATCACAACACGGACAGATCGCATAAACATCCCTACCCTTTGCTAGTACACTCGCAGGAATTGATTTAATCGATGGGTGAAGCTCACGTTGAATCTCGAGTAGTGTCTCATGGCTAATGTCTACCCGAGGGGTATCACACTGTTTGCAGCTATCACCCACTTTTAAATATCGTTTCATGTTTCTGCTTTCCTGCTAAATAAGTTATCGATGCGGGCCCGGGATCAACCCCTGTCTTGATTCATAATCAGCCGCAACCGCTTGGCCAAACGGTCCGCACAAACAGGTTCCAGATCCTGATTGAAATAGACTTTGGTTATTCCCATCAAATAAGCGGATACATCGCCCCAGCTCGCTTGTTGAGCCAGGGTAGCAAGCGTTGTGATGTGGTCGTCATATTCGCTCCGGCACTCGTCGAGCCCGCTTACGAAGGCGGGATCCCAATGGTTCAGCAAACAGTGGCGAATCGCCTCACATTGATCTGGTGTCAATGACACGGGGGGATAACAACCTGCAAGTTGATTGAACAACGCCATCATTGCCACCACCCCCTCCTGACCGAACGCCATGGTGCCCAGGTATTCAAAGTTGCGTTCATGCAACTGATGCGGCGTTTCATCATTCCACCAACAGTAGGCCACCAACTCCCCTTGGGTACTCGCCGCGTTGTAATCGACACACACCACCTTATCGCTCAGTGGCGCAGGAAGCCCTGTCAGGGTGTAGTGACCAATAACAACCGGGGTTTCGATCACCGAATTACGATGCACTTCTGCCAGAGGCACAGAGGGAATACCACTTACCATCTCGTGTTGCACTTGGGCTATATCGCGATAGGTCTTGGCCTCTTCACACCACCACTTGATACGGACCCGGTGACGCTCGGTGCCGGATTTATCCAAGAAGCTGTAACCTTGCGGCAATGCCAACTCCGGTCCCTTGAGCAAGGTTTCACACAGCTGATACAGCTCGTGTCGCTCGTCGAAGGCATCAGGCCAATGCTCAGCCTTCAGGCTGTTGTCCTCGTTGAGATATGGTCGGATCCTTTGGATTGTGCCCTCGTGCCAACAGGCATGAATAGCCCTGACATGGCCGAAGTCATGAAAGAGGGGCAGCGTCATAAACCAGTGGATCCAAGCCTGATGTTGCTCGCCCCCCTCCTCCACATCGTCTAGAAAACGCTGGTGTTGTTTGCGATTGTTTTCGCTGTGGCAACGAAGCGGCAAGCCTGTTTCTGGGTGACGTAGCGCCCAACCCACCGCATTAAATTCATGGTTGCCCATCACGCAACAGGCAAGTTCCTTCTCACACAGGGCCTTGACCATGGTCAACACCCCTTGATGATCTATCTCATGCCCTGGCCCGTTATCGATCAAATCGCCGAGAAAAACCAATTTACGACGCTCTTGGTGTGGGTCCGGAATAAAATCAAGATGCTCGAGCAACGCACGCAGCTTACCGTGTTGCCCATGAATATCGCCGATAAAAATCAAATGTTGTCGCGTCATGAACTACCTAAAATCTGGCGGTGAAGAAGCTTGAGCAATAGAGAATGAAATGACAGACGATCCAGCTTGAGAGCCGATAGCACCCAACTAAACCTCCAGTAGTTGAGACAGTCTCTGCAATATCATGGAAACAAGACCACTTCGCACAGCATCATAGAGAAGGTTGTCGCAAAAACGATCCATCCGAATTAGTGCGGTCAACATGCAGCAGCAGTCGAGCCTGGACCAGGTCGCAATCACGGCACTCTGTGCCTGCTCTTGCTCTGCTGGTGTCAGAGATGACTGCAGTGCCATTACAACGCTGGCTTGCGGCCAATCCAAACCAGTTGGCTGCATGATTCCCAGCTCATAGCAGGCAGAAGCGAGCACCAACATCTGCTCATCCTCACTCTGATTTGCCACAACTTGCATACGCATAGCCAGTTCGGCCAATTCGCAGTCCTGAGGCAAGCGACAGGTATTTGCGTCATGTAGAGTCAATGCCATATTAGAAATCTTGTCATACCAGGCTAAACGCTCACGCCAACTAGCCGGGATTCCATCTTCGCCATAATAGGCACCGGCCAGTTGGCCATAGATGGCAGCGACAGTGTCGGCATCATCCCCTAGATTGGCAGCCAGCAAAGCACCTTCGGCAAATGTAGTGCTATGCCAGAAACTCCATAGTGCCGCCTCCAGGCTGTGCACAACATAACCACTACTGGAAATCTCGTGGCGAGTCTTGTGGCGATATGTTCCACACGCGATCGCGTCTATCTCCTCCGGCAATACTCCCAACGCACTCAACTCAGACTCTGTCAGTTTCAGAACCGCATCTTTGCCAGCATCTTGGGAGGGATCGATGAGCAACGCCTTATCAATAAACAGCGCCATCAACTGACACGCCGCAACGGCTCGAGCCTCACCATGGGTAGTACGAGAACTCAGTGCAACCATATTCAAGAGATATTGCAGAGCATTCTCTCTTTGCACCCTATGCTGACTGTAAAAGAGAACTATGGGAGCTAATCGCATCAAGCTGCCGTTTCCTGCACTCATGGCATCTTCGCTGCCGGGATAAGGTTCGCCACTATGACCATACTGGCGTAGTGCCCTTCTGACGGTACTACCGATGTCAAAGCAATAACCTGTCACTGAGTTTTCACCCTGCCGAAACCAACGTTGATAGCGAGCTAACTGATCGAGTGGATCATGGCGATGACATGCCAACAGGCTGTCAGCCAAACACAAGGCCATGCTGGTATCATCGGTCCATTGACCAGCTTCGAGCTTAAATGGCCCCCCCCCGATCATATCTGTCAATGTCGTGTAACTATCACGGGGAGCAAACTCTAGGGTTGTCCCCAATGCATCGCCAATAGCGAGGCCCAGCAGGCATCCCTTGGAGGCACTTTGTCTGTTTTTCATGCGTGTAATGTCCATGGAAGAGATATATGCACCAATGCTCCGGCAAGACTGAGGATTGTTGCGAGCCAATGATGCAGAAAAATAGCCCTATAAAAGAAGGAGTAGCATCCCCTTGCAACCGGCAGATTGACTGATCAAGTGGAACGAGTATATGTAGCCTGAATACACATGAAAATACTGATTACATACACATGTCGCATTTTGGAGCACATATGACCCCCAGAGAGCTCACTTGGGATCAGACGCTGCGCTTTCGCCTGCTAGAGATCGTGTTGCAATGGGAAGGACGGCTGACCACCAATCACCTAATGACAGCCTTCAATATTGGCCGCCAGCAAGCATCACGGGATATCAATCACTACCTGACCCACTACTCACCAGAAGGGTTGATCTATGACCGAAGCCTGAAGGGATACAAGCCCACCGAGCAATTCGTACCGCGATTTAGTGAAGGAAAAGTAGATGAATACCTGATGTTGTTACATCGTGAAAAACAGCACCAACGCCAACATGAAGCGGGGCTATTGACCCTGCCACTGATGGATTTGCGCTACGGCCATATCGAGATCTTGGATGTACCCAACCGCCATATCGACCCCAAGATTGTGCGGGGTCTGGTGCAAGCGGCTCGCGGTCAGTTGCGGGTCGACGTCGATTACGTATCCCTCAGCTCAGAGGAGCAGAGCGGCCGCAATATTGTGCCCCATACCCTGGTCTATGACGGGATCCGCTGGCACGTGCGCGCTTACTGCGAGAAGAAAAGGGTATATCTGGATTTTGTGATGAGCCGGTTTCGTGGGGAACCTGAGCTACTTGATACCTCTCCTCACGGCCGAGATCAGGATCTTGAGTGGAACACCAAGGTCACTGCGGTGGTCATACCCAATCCAACCCTCAGCGCAGGACAACAGGCCATCATTGCCAGTGACTATGCCATGCCTGATGGCAAGCTGCTGCTCAACCAGCGCATCCCTTTGGTGCATTACGCGCTGGAGCGCATGCAAGTGAGTTATAACGGCGATCACGAACAGCATCCGCTGCTCTACCCGCTGGTGCTGGCAAACCGGGACGAGTTGGTAGCCAAGGGCTGCATCTTCAAGCTCCGAAGCCCGGATTTGCGCGAGAGTTAAGGGACTTAGGGTGTTCCCAGAATAAAAACATGGCTACAGGAAGGCTAGCCCCGTTTGTACCTACTTACTTGCTCAAGAAAGTAGCTGCTCAGCTCCCCCTTATGCTGGCTTGCTTCGCTTTCTGCGCTGGCCAAGTGACCGTTGCGCTCCTTCCATACCGCATATGCGGCAGCCTTCTCGACCTCGACCCGTTCTTGCTGCTCTTTCGGTAGGGCACACAGATTGTGACTCATACTGACCTCTTTGTTATTTGTTGGCGCCATGGTACGCCATCACTGGCATGCGGGACTTGCGCTGGTTCAAAGGTGGTGCGCTATAATGGCTGTATATAAATACAGGTGTTTTGCCATGAAGCTGTTAACCCCAGACCCATCACCCGCCGAGGTGACCATCCCGCTGTTCTTGCACCGCGCCTCTTGCGGCTTTCCCAGCCCAGCCAGCGACTATCTGGAAGGGAAGTTGGACCTCAACACCCACTGCGTGGCCCACCCTGCAGCAACCTTCTATCTGCGTGCCGAGGGGGAGAGCATGACCGGGGTCGGCATCTTTCCCGGTGACTTGCTGGTGGTCGATAAGAGCCTCACCCCGCGCCATGGTGATGTGGTGATTGCACTACTCGATGGCGGCTTCACGGTAAAGACCTTGCAGCTCAAGCCGAGGTTGCGGCTGTTGCCAGCCAATCCGGCGTTCGCGCCTATCGACCCTTGTATGAGCCTCTCCCTGGAGTTGTTTGGAGTGGTCACCCATGTGATTGGCAATCTGAGGCAGCGTGATGGCTATAGCGCTCGTTGATGTAAACAACTTCTACGCCAGCTGTGAGCGGCTGTTTCGCCCTGAGCTGCGTGGCCGCCCGATCGTGGTGCTCTCCAACAACGATGGATGCGTGGTGTCGCGCAGCCCCGAAGCCAAGGCGATGGGTATCAAGATGGCCGGGCCCTACTTCAAGATCCGCGAGCAGTTCGAGGCGCATGGCGGTGTGGCATTCAGCTCCAACTACGCGCTCTACGGCGATATGTCTGCCAGGGTGATGAGCACGTTGGAGACCATGGCCCCTGAGCTTGAGGTCTACTCCATCGATGAAGCGTTCATGGCGTTGTCGGAGTCGTTTGCCGGGGACCTGACAGCCTATGGGCAACAGATCCGGCAGCGAGTGTGGCAGTGGACCGGCCTCACGGTAGGGGTCGGGATTGGCCCCACCAAGACCCTCGCCAAGCTGGCCAACTATGCAGCCAAGAAGTGGCCTGCCACTGGCGGCGTCGTGGACTTGCGTGACGAGCTGCGCCGTGCCCGGCTGATGGCTATCACCCCGGTGGACGAGGTGTGGGGCATAGGACGGCGCTTGGGAGCCAAGTTGGTGGCACAAGGCATCAACACCGTGGCTGACCTGGTGGCTAGCGACGCCAAAGGGTTACGCGCCCAATACGGCGTGGTGGTCGAGCGGATCGTACAGGAACTGCGTGGCCTGCCTTGCGCAGAGCTGACCGTTGAACCGGCGGCGAAGCTGCAGATCCTCTCGAGCCGTTCCTTTGGTGAGCGAGTGACTGACCGTGGAGAAATGGCCCAGGCGTTGTCAGGCTTTATGGCTCGCGCAGCCGAGAAGCTGCGGGTCGAGGGGATGTGTTGCCAGCGGGTGCACCTGTTCGTGCGAACCAGCCCCTTTGATGAACGAGCCCCTTACTACAGTGAGCAGGCGGGCATCCGGCTGGTCTGTCCTAGCGATGATACCCGGTTGCTGCTGCAGCAAGTGAACGTGCTGCTACCACAGATTTGGCGCGACGGTTACCGTTATCAGAAGGGGGGCGTCATGCTGAGTGAGTTCACCCCCAAGGGGCAGCAACAGGCCGACTTGTTTGCCCCGTCCTCCGCTCAATCAGATGCGCTGATGGCAGTGATGGACCAGATCAAAGCCAAGGGATTGGGGCGCGTAGGCTTTGCCAGCCAAGGTACGGGGTCGCCTGAGTGGATGATGCGACAAGAGCTCCTGAGCCCCTGTTACACCACCCGCTGGGAGGACCTGCCGGTGGCGAGGTAGTCCTAAGTCTGTTAGCTCTGGGGCTAGATGGTTGACGCGTCCGGATCCAACACCTCCCAATGTCCGCTCTTACGCGGCCCAACAAAACGTAATCGCCCATCTTTGACCAGCACGGCAACAGCTCTCTCCACTGTACTGGTCGATTTGCCAATCCGCTCTGCGACTTGCTTGAGCATTATGGTCGGCTCAGCCGTCAGTTCCGCCAAGATGGCCTGCGGCGTTTTTATCCGTTTTTCTACCTGCATTTCAACCTTCATTTCTACCCGCGTTTTCTCCTGATGAGGTGATACTGCTGCTGGTTGAGTCGCAATCGCCTGGGCCAGCGCATCGCGCAGCGCTTCCAGCAAAAAGAGGATAAAATCGGTACAATCACTGCGACTATCAACCTGACTTAGCTGCTGATAGTAGTGATCTTGCCGAGCTTTGATCACCATCTCCACTGGTAAGAAGGCCATGACAGGCTGCCAGCGACTCAATATCTCCGTCTGCCATAAACGTCCCATCCGACCATTTCCATCCGCAAAGGGGTGAATAAACTCCAACTCATAATGCAAGGCACAGGAAGCGATCAGCGGATGAGCCTCGGTCTCAGCCAGCCAAGCCAATAGCTGTCCCGTGATAACTAGATCTGTACATACTGCTATTATTCCTCCATGAGTAATGCCCTTAATAACTGAGACCGACGTTTTATGACATCGACCACTATGTTCTGTATAGTCGGGTTATTAGCATGACCTATTGGCCTGCTATGGTCGAAATTACGTCTCCCAGGCACTTTGGTTCGTAGTTTAAAAAGATATGCCATTCTGAGTAGGAAAACATAATAGTTTTCATTGTGAAACGTAGCATCACGACGAGCAATCCAATATTCGCAATTATCTGGGAAATGAGCCAATGCTTGGTAAAATGGAAATACAAGACCCAAAGCGCTACACCAAGCTTTTCTGATTCGTGTAGCCATGTTATTCGCACCCTGACGGGTATAATCACCGAGATGTGCATAGTCATCTTTATTGAACAGTAAAATCAAGTGGTAATGAGGAAAGTCACTCGCATCTTGCTCCTTTACCCAAATATATCCAAAGGGTGCAGGAACGCCCTGTTTTCCTTTCCGGTGATGCGCTGCTAACAACTGGCTCTCAAGAGATGCAAAGAAGCGAGTAATCACCTTAGCATCTGTTTTCGGTAAGCAAATCAGCATATCAGGCGCATCTGACGAAACCATCTGGGGAAAGCGCAAATCAACACGCACTGTAAAAACGCGTGGATATACACTCACAAAATCCTCGATTACGTCTATTGCTACTTTCATCTGTGTTGATGAAATTTCACCATACATGGTCTCAGCCCTGGCGAGTAACTGTTCAAACTCACCCGGAATAAAATAATGCTCACGAATAAAATTCATATTAACTCCCGAGAATGCATGGTTATCCATGCCAACTGATTTCGATTGATTCTTATCACTCATGAATTAAATGGTAAATGTAAATCTTTACCGTAGATTATCATTATCTATTCTGCATATGCTGCGCTATGCCAATGTATACGGCTAATGGCTTGTATCTGACGTACAAGCCTGATGTATATCTGATTGGTATACACGAAGTGTATATATCACATGTTCTCGTTGGTATACTCTGTGATACACTCTGACGGTGTATCACTCTCTCCCTCGATATATCTCCTACACCCTCTACCTTGTTATACACCTTGGTGTATATATTACTATTACCGAACTTAGCGACCTCCTAAATCACCGGGGAATACGTGATTATTTTAAATAAAACTCCAGTAATACCGGTTATTAAAGCAAGAAAGTTACTCTGAACTTAGCTTGCCCTCTCCTATCTAGCAGATGCCTTCGAATCAATCCATTCTATTACTTCACTCTGCATCCAAGCGACCGCTCTAGGCCCTAAACGAACGACACCAGGGAACTCCCCTTTGCTCATCAAACGATAAATTGTCGCTTTGGATAGCGTCGTCATTTCCGTGACTTCTTTGAGTTTGATTAGTTTCATTTTTTGGATCCGGCTATTTTTCCATAGCTGGACCAACAATGTTAATATTTACGTTTATAGCTTCTCACATTGCCCCTAAGCCGATTAGCTATGCAGAAGAAACAATCACTAGTTCTCCCAGAGTGCTTCAATGCCACTAAGTAGGTTAGATTGCAGAGCCTGAGCCATACATTCACAGGTCAGCCCGCCAACATAAGCAACAATAAAGCTTGAAAAATACCATGAAAAATCACACACTAAACGCAACCATAAATCAACACAAAACACTACAATGTAGATTAAGGGGGTGTTATGGCAATTCATGATAATGGTGTGGATATTCAAGTTTATAAGAAATTAGATGACCCTATTTTTGTGGACTACCTCTGGTATAGAACAGGTCAAATCAATCAAGCTCAAGCTGTAGATACACCACCTCGCCATATACTAATCAAGAATTTAAAAGATGCCTGCAATACTGCTAGTGCTTTTGCTTTTATGCATAATTACAATGTAAGAAATGAACGACCTAATGGACTTGAAAAATGGATTGACACTTTACTGGATGAATTTCACACAAGATGCCTTACAGACAAATACTATTACTGGCTAGATAATAAAAATACGAGGCTGCATTACTTCACATGGAGATTTTTGAGTCACTTAGGTATATCCATAGAAAAAAAAGACCAACAACTAGAACATAAGTGCGTGTTTTTATTGAGCCCATCAATACTCGATGAAAACATAAAAACGCACACACACACTAATAAAAAATGGAATACTGAAATAAGCACGCAGGATATAACTGCACTTATCAACAGACTACCTTGCAACAAAATAGAAAAGGAAAAATTAGTACGAGCTATATCCAAATCTGCTGAATCAGCAATGAAAAATGATGATATTAAGTTTTGGCTTAACAAACAAAACAAGGAAAAAACAACATGGCTACACAAATATCTTGAGCATAAAGAAATAGATTATGTCCCATTAGTTTTAAATGGTACATCAGCTCAAAAAGATGATCTTGTTTCATTTTTAGATGTATTAAGCATCACTAATATTGATAGATATAAACTTTTAGTTTCCAACATCAAGAAGGCATGGAGCCAAAAAGTATATCGTGATAAAAATCTAGAAAAGAAACAATACAGCATTAACATGAGTAAAGATATAGGTAATATTCTTGACGAACTAAGCCAAATGGAACAGAAAAATAAAAACGCCATCATAGAAGAGTTGATTAGAGAGGCATACGCAAAACGGTGCGCAATATAAAAAATGGACTGAGTGATTAAATCATTCAGTCCATCACTAAAAATCATCATAGCCACATTTACTTTCTATTAAAGCTCACCTTCACAACGTTATTAACTGCTGCTTCAGTAACAGGATCTTGCATCACCTCATCAGCTACCAGTCTCCCCCAATTAATCCAGACAAGTCGGGTTTTCTCGGTATGACGTGAACGGTGATAAGTTCTAATAAGTTTGTTAATGGGGGTGTGATTCAAGCAAAGCTCAATAACTCTTTCCTCAACATCTAGCCTTTCTGCCCAGTTAGTAGCCGCACTACGCCGCAAATCATGGACAGTAAATGGGTCCATATCAGGTAAACATCGTGCGATGAATCGCCTTAGAGCCCGAGTAATGGAATCAACTAAAATTGGCTCGATTTCATCTGTTTTTGGACGATCAGATTCGAATACTAAATCACCATTGGCATACTGCGCCTGCTCTTCAATGACCGATTTCGCCTGAGGGGAAATAAAGACAGTATGAGCTCTACCATTTTTTGTTTCAGGTATAGTCCATATATCATCTTTTATCTGTGAAAAACGCATATTAGCGACTTCACCTCTACGACATCCGGTCAGTATTAATAACTTAATCGCATTCGCAGCAGGTATAGAAATCGTTGCATGGCGAGAAACACCACGCCCTCCGGCCGCCAAGCTACCACCACTCCCAAGATCCTCATCTATCGCCTTCCATAACCTGCGCAATTCGGGGACGGTCAACCATCGCTCTCTTGGCGAGCCAGCACTGGCACCAAAATCTTTTGGGCGCAACAGTCTCGCAGGGTTGGCCTCAAGCAGACAGTGAACCACTGCATAATCTAACATCTGGTTCAGCGTTCCCAACCCTTTACGGGTTTCGTCTTTTGTTGCACGCCTGGTTATCTCTAACGCTTGTGCCAAGTGGGCACGAGTCAGATCGATTAAGCGAATGTTGCCTAGGGTCTTCTTGAGATGACGATTCCAACGATCCTGATGGCATTGGAGGGTTTTGGGTTTGACGACCTGAGCAACACGCTGTGCATCGAGCCATCGTCCAAGCAACTCATCCATCGTCAGGGCCGTTTCATTTTTAGCCTTTTCTTGCGCCGCAAACTTGGTGGGATCAATGCCCCGCTTCACAAGCAGCACCGCTTTCCCATGCTCCTCTCTGGCTTTAGCCAGAGTCAGGGCAGGATAACTCCCCAGCAACAATTCGCCTTCACTACCACCAATCTTGAAGCGATATACAAAACGCTTGAGGCCACTTTCACGGATTTCTATTTTGAGCCCACCACCATGCTTCGATTGAATCGCATAGCGTTTCACTTTAACCCCTTCGACTGGCTTGAGTGACGAGATCTCCAAGTCTTTACTTATCGCCATCCGTACCCCTCTCCGTACCCCTCCAGCGCAGTGCATTGGAGTGAGACTTTATGAAACCACTTGGTACAGATATATTATGTAAACAACTGTTTTTAATCAAAAAAACATTTCATATAAAACCAATTGATTCTATATGAAACTAATAATTTCTGGACTCCTAAGGGACAGGCCACTGGTTCGACTCCAGTCGGGAACGCCATACAAAACAAGGGGTTGGTATCGCAAGATGCCAACCCCTTGATCCTTTCTGGCCTTCTCCCGACCTTCGCCACCTGCATCAGTGGCGGCTGCGTCCCGCCCCCTCTTCAATATCTCCCTGCCACCCACAGTCCCCGTGAGCCCCGCCAACCCGGATCCCGATCATCCCTGGTGCTTGCCGCGTCCGCTGGCGGCGCGCCGTCATCTACCCTTGAAGTGCGCCGTCCGGGATGACGGCCACACCTCATCCGTTCGAGAAAAAAGAAGGACATCATGGCTAGCAAAAAAAAATCCAGAGCAGAACAGCCGGTACCGGTCGCCGAGCCCAAACCCCTTGGCAACAAGGCATACGAGAAGGAGCTGCGTCGCCTGCACGTGGAGCTGGTGAAGCTGCAGCAGTGGGTGGTGCACAAGGGACTCAAGGTCTGCATCGTCTTCGAGGGGCGCGATGGCGCCGGCAAGGGGGGCACCATCAAGGCGATCACCGAGCGGGTCAGCCCTCGGGTATTCAGGGTCATAGCGCTGCCGGCCCCCACCGAGCGGGAGAAGAGCCAGCTCTATTTCCAGCGCTATATTCCGCACCTGCCGGCGGCGGGCGAGATCGTCATCTTCGACCGCAGCTGGTACAACAGGGCCGGGGTGGAGCGCGTCATGGGCTTTTGCAGCCAGGAGGCGAGCGACAAGTTCCTCGCGGGGGTCCCCATGGTGGAACAGGCCATGGTCGACTCTGGCATCATATTGCTGAAGTACTGGCTGGAGGTGACCCCAGAGGAGCAGGAGCGGCGGCTGCGGGATCGCATCGACGATGGTCGCAAGATCTGGAAGCTCTCCCCCATGGACATCAAGTCCTTCGATCGCTGGGATGATTACACCCGGGCGCGAGATGCCATGTTCACCGCCACCGACACCGCCTGGGCTCCCTGGTTCCTGGCCCGCTCCGAAGACAAGAAGCGGGTGCGGCTCAACATCATCTCCCACCTGCTGTCCCACGTTCCCTACGAGGAGCTGCCTGCCGAGCCGGTCAAACTGCCCAAGCGCAAGATTGGCAAGGTCAAGGCCTCGGAGCACCCGTTCAGGGTGATCCCGGAAATCTTCTGATCACCGTCAAGGGGGAGCCTCTGGCTCGCCCCTTGCTCTCCCACTTCCTGCGCTGCTGATACTGGCGAATCACCGCCCTGGCACCCTGGCATTCGGGGGCTTCAGGCTAGCCCCTTGCTCTGCTGATACTGGCGGATGGCCGCCCTGGCAGTGAACAGCATGCGGCTCTCCCCCAGCTGGTCGGCCAGCCCGCTGCGGCGCACGTTCTCGAGCACCCTGGGGTTGAGCCCGGCCAGCCAGAGGGCGACCCCCTTGTCACGTACCTGCCGCTCCCCCTCCATCAGCATCATCAGCGCCGAGTATTCCACATCCTGCACCCGGCTCATGTCCAGCACCACGACTTCGGGCTGGTGGGTCTCGGTCAATTGCCTGATCTGGGCCGCCACATGCTGCGCATTGATGAAGAAGAGGCGCCCCTCCGGGCGCAGGATCAAGAGGCCAGGGATCGTCTCGTCATCGGGGTGCTGCTCACTGAGCGGGCGCAGCACATCATCCTCCCCTGGCTTGCGGCCAATCACATAGACTCTGGGCTGCGCCGTCTGGCTGGCGAGCCCCAGCAGGGAGGCCAGGATGGCAACCACTATCCCCTCCAGGGTGCCGAACAGCAGCACCCCGAGGCAGGCGATGGCGGCCCAGCGAAACTCCATCATGCGGATCTGCCCTATCTTGCGAAACTCCCCCGGCTGGATGAGCCCCACCGAATAGACGATGACCACCACCGCCAGGGTGGCGCTCGGCAGCCAGGAGAGCAGCGGGGCGAGGAAGATCATGGTGGCCAGCGCCATGGCGGCGGTGACGACGGAGGCCCGCTGGCTGACGCCCCCGACAGAGCGCACCACTGCGGTCTGGGAGGTGCCGCCTCCCGCCGGCATGCTGCCGCAGAAGGCGCCTCCCAGGTTGGCCAGCCCGGTGGCCACCAGCTCGCGGTTCGGGTTGATCTCGGGCTCTTCCTTCCCCATGAAGGCACGCCCTGCGGCTATGGTCTCGGTGAAGCTCATCAGCGCTATGCCCGCCGCCCCCGGCAGCAGCTGCAACACCAGGGTCAGATCCGGCATCGTCAGGGCGGGCAAGCCGGTGGGAATGGCCCCGACGATGGCGACCCCCTCCTCGTTCAGGCCAAAGCCCCACACCAGGGCGATGCCGATGCCCACCCCCAGCAAGGGGGCGGGGGAATGGGGAAAGCGCCACTCCATGAACACCAGCACCACCAGGGTGACCAGGGCGACCCCCAGGGTCAGCCAGGAGCTCTGGGGCAACGCCTGCCCCAGGTGATAGAGATCCAGAAAGAAGTTCTCCTTCTGGAGGTGCACTCCGAACAGCTTTGGCAACTGATCGAGGATGATCACCAGCCCTATGCCGCTCTTGAACCCCACCAGCACCGGCAGGGAGATGAAGTTGGCCACGAAGCCGAGCCGCAGCACCGCCGCCAGCATCAGCATGGCGCCCACCAGCAGGGTCAGGGTGGCGGTCACGGTGAGCAGCCGACCGGGATCCCCGTCTGGCACCACCAGTCCGAGCTGGGTTGCGGTCAGGATCGCCAGCGTGCTGGTGGAGCTGACGCTGAGCACCCGGGAAGAGCCCAGCAGGGCGTAGAGCACCATGGGCACGAACGCGGTATAGAGACCGACAGCCACCGGCAGACCGGCCACGCTGGCATAGGCCATGGCCTTGGGCAGCACCACGGCCGCCGCAGTGACGCCGGCCAGCAGGTCGGACAGGTAGCGCCTTGGCGCCGACGCGGGTGATGACATCTTCTCCTCCATGAACGCTTGTCTGGCCGGCACCGGCGGGGCTGGACGCTCAAAGGCGCCCATGATGGGCAGCCAGGTGCTACCTCCTGCGCCCCTGCAACAGCAGGATGCTGGCGCGACTACAGGGTGAAGTGTATGCGCCCGCCAGACGCAGAGGCTTGTTGTTTCTCACGTTTTGCTATCTTGCTCCCCTATACTTCAGCGACGTTGCGCCGCCGGCCAGCCCCCTTTCCAAGAGGAGATCCCCCTTGCTGCGACTGCTTGCACTGCTGCTGATCTGCCTGGCGAGCCCGCTCCGGGCGCTGACACTGACCCCCCTGGTGGAGGGGCTCAACCATCCCTGGGGGCTGGCCCTGCTGCCGGGGGGCGGCTATCTGATTGGCGAGCGCCCGGGCCGCCTGCTGCGCATCGACGCCGGGGGCGAGCGCCACCTCATCTCGGGCCTGCCGCCCCTCGCCGCCAAGGGCCAGGGGGGTCTGCTCGATCTCGCCCTGGACAGCGATGGCTGGCTCTATCTCAGCTACAGCGAGCCGGGGGACGGAGGCGCCGGCACCGCCGTGGCCCGGGCTCGGCTGCAAAAAGAGGCCCTCGTCGACTGGCAACTGCTGTTTCGCCAAGAGCCAAAGGTGGCCGGCGGCGCCCACTTCGGCTCCCGCCTGGTGCTGACCGAGGACGGCTATCTCTTCATCACCCTGGGGGATCGTTACAGCGAGCGGGAGTGGGCCCAGACGCTGGACAACCACCTCGGCAAGACGGTGCGCCTGCACAAGGATGGCCGGGTGCCCGCCGACAACCCCTTCGTCAAGACGGCGGGTGCCCTGCCGGAGATCTGGAGCCTGGGCCATCGCAACATGCAGGGAGCCGCGCTGCGTCCCGGCAGCCAGCAGTTCTGGGCCCACGAGCATGGCCCCCAGGGCGGGGACGAGGTGAATCTCATCCTGCCAGGGCACAACTACGGCTGGCCCAAAGTGACCTTCGGCGAGGAGTACGGGGGCGGCAAGATTGGCCTGGGCCAGAGCGCGCCCGGCCTGACGCCGCCGCGCTGGATCTGGGTGCCCTCCATCGCCCCCTCGGGCATGGCGTTTTATCAGGGCTCCCTGTTCAAGGGGTGGCAGGGAGATCTGCTGGTCGGCGCCCTGCGCGGTCAGGCCCTGTTGCGCCTTCGCCTCGACGGGGACACCATAGTGTCACAGGAGCGGTTGCTGACCGATCTCGGGGAGCGGATCCGTACCGTCAAGGAGGGCCCCGACGGCGCCCTCTATCTGCTGAC
The DNA here is from genome assembly GCF_041403065.1 of Aeromonas sp. S16(2024). Classification (NCBI taxonomy): domain Bacteria; kingdom Pseudomonadati; phylum Pseudomonadota; class Gammaproteobacteria; order Aeromonadales; family Aeromonadaceae; genus Aeromonas; species Aeromonas sp. S16(2024). The sequence continues at coordinate 16,061 of NZ_JBGLQX010000004.1, forward strand.
GGACTCAGGCAAGGGGCGCCTGCTCAAGCTGACCCCATAGGATGCAAGGAGGAAGGATGAACGCGAATCGCATGCTGCTGGTGCTCTGTGCCAGCCTCTGGTTGCTGGGCTGCAACACCATCCACGGGGTGGGGCGAGACATAGAGAAGGCGGGTGAGGTGATCCAGGGCTCCGCCAACCTGGCGAGCGAGCCTCAGGCCGGCAAAGAGTGACAGGCTGACACAGTCATTCGACGCCGGAGGCCAGGCTGGCGAGCGGCGCCATGGTCACCCTGACCCCGTGCTGCGCCAGCACGTCGCGGGCACTCTGTGGCAACTGCTCGTCGGTGATCACCTGATCGATCGCATCCCAGCCCACCACGTTGAAGGTGCCCACCTTGCCGTATTTGGACGAGTCGCAGATGAGAATGCGGCTCGCCGCCGACTCCACCACGGCCCGCTTCACCGGCACCTTCTGCTCGCTCGGGGTGGAGATCCCCTGCCCATCCCAGGAGGAGGAGGAGAGGAAGGCAACGTCCAGATGGAGGTTGCGCAGGAAGTGGGCGGTGGCCTCCCCGGCGCAGGACTGGTTCTCCCGAATGACCTGGCCCCCGGTGTGATAGAGGCGGCAGCGGCCGTGCTCGATGAGGTAGGCGCACACCATGAAGTCGTTGGTCACTATCATCAGATCTTCCCGCAGCGCCAGCTCCCGGGCCAGCTCCAGGGAGGTGGTGCCGGCGTCCAGATAGACGGTGCTACCCTCGGCCACCTGGGCGGCGGCGAGCCGGGCGATGGCCAGCTTGGCCCCCTGCATCAGGTTGCGCTTGGTAGCGTGGGAGGGCTCGCTCTTGATCCGCTGGGAGAGACTGACCCCGCCCGAGACGGAGAGCACCCGCCCCTGCTCCTCCAGTTTCTGGATGTCGCGTCTGATGGTCATGTGGGAGACCTGCAACCACTCGGTCAGCTCCACTATGCTGACCACGCCGCGCTCTGCCAGCAGTTGCAGGATACGCTGCTGTCGCTCTACGGGAATCATTCTGGTTCACCCCTCGGGGAAAAGAGGCGCCATTCTACCCCAGCAACCTGGTAAAAAATGATAAATAAGCTCGAAGGGGCTCACAAATCACATTTATTCACACAGAAAGCGCCATAAATTGATTCAAAAGAATCCAAATCCTTATCAATAACAAAAATTAACACCAAATAAGTTATTTTTTGTGACGACTGCCTGATATTTCACCGTCGCAAGCCTCTACTATCTGCTCATCAGTCGTTATCGAGGAATCACGAGATGAGCACTTCCTATCATGTCGCCGTCATCGGCCTTGGCGCCATGGGCATGGGCGCCGCCCGCTCCTGCCTGCGGGCCGGACTCACCACCTATGGCATCGACCTCAGCGAGCAGGCCCGCAGCCAGTTGCAGCAGGCCGGTGCCGCCGCCGTCATGGCCGATGCCAGGCCTCTGGCCGAGACGCTCGATGCGGTGCTGCTGCTGGTGGTCAACGCCACCCAGGTACGCCGCATCCTGCTCGGCGAAGAGGGGCTGGCCCGCCACCTTAAACCGGGCACCGCCATCATGGTCTCTTCCACCATAGCGGCCGAAGAGGCGAGCGCCCTGGCCGCCGAGCTGGCACAGCTGGGGCTGCCGATGCTGGATGCCCCTGTCTCCGGTGGCGCCATCAAGGCCGATGCGGGCGAGATGACGGTGATGGCCGCAGGCTCAGACGCCGCCTTTGACAAGCTGGCCCCTGTGCTGGATGCAGTCTCAGGCAAGCTCTACCGGGTCGGCAGCGAACCTGGCCAGGGCAGCACGGTCAAGATCATCCACCAGCTGCTGGCCGGGGTGCACATAGCGGTGGCCGCCGAAGCCATGGCCCTGGCCAGTCGGGCTGGCGTGTCGCTGGACCTCATGTATGACGTGGTGACCCATGCCGCCGGCAACTCCTGGATGTTTGAAAACCGCATGCCCAGGGTGCTGGCCGGTGACTACCAGGCCCGCTCCGCAGTGGACATCTTCGTCAAGGATCTCACCCTGGTGGCGGACACCGCCAAGGCGCTGCGCTTCCCGCTGCCGCTCGCGAGCACGGCGCTGAACATGTTCCTCGACGCCAGCAACGCAGGGCACGGCCAGGAAGATGACAGCGCCGTCATCAAGACGTTCTCCGGCATCACACTGCCGGGTCAGGAGGATCAGCCATGAAACTCGGTGTCATCGCAGACGACTTCACCGGCGCCACCGACATCGCCGGTTTCCTGGTGGAGAACGGCCTCTCCACCCTGCAACTCGCCGGCGTGCCGGAGCATGACGGGGATCTGCCCCGGGTCGATGCCGTGGTGATCAGCCTCAAGAGCCGCTCCTGTCCGGCAGGCGAAGCGGTACGCGACTCCCTGGCGGCCCTCCACTGGCTCAAGGCCCGCGGCTGCCCACGCATCTACCAGAAATACTGCTCCACCTTCGACAGCACGGCGGCGGGCAATATAGGCCCGGTCACCGACGCCCTGCTGGCGGCGCTTGGCCACGACTTCACCCTGATCTGCCCGGCCCTGCCGGTGAACGGTCGCACCGTCTATCAGGGCAACCTCTTCGTCGGCACCCAGCCGCTGGCCGAGTCCGGCATGCGCCACCACCCCATCACCCCCATGACCGACAGCAATCTGCTGCGGCTGATGGAGGGGCAGGGTTCAGGGCGCGCAGGACTGGTGCCCTTCACCACCATAGCGCAGGGCCCCGCAGCCATTGCCGACGCCTTCGAGCAGCTAACACAAGCTGGCGTGCGCTACGCCGTGGTCGACACCCTGACCGAGCAGCACCTGCTGGACATCGCCACCGCCGCCCTCCACATGCCCCTGGTGACCGGCGGATCCGGCCTCGCCATCGGCCTCGCCCGCCAGCTTGGCAGCGGCGATCTGCAGGGTGCCCGCGAGGCGGGCTGGCCCAGAGGCACCCGCGCCGCTGTGCTGTCGGGCTCCTGCTCCGAGATGACCAACCGCCAGGTGGCCCGCTATCGCCAGCACGCCCCTGCCCTGGCGCTGGACGTGGTGCGCTGCCTCGAAGAGGCCGACTACCCGGCCGAGCTGGCGCGCTGGGTGCTGGCCCAGCCCCCGGCCCCGGCGCCGCTGGTCTACGCCACCACCAGCCCGGTTGAGCTGGCACGCATTCAGGAGACCCACGGCCAGCAGGCGGCCAGCGACGCGGTGGAGCACTGCTTTGCCCGCCTCGCCCAACTGCTGCAAGGCGCCGGTGTGGACCGCTTCATCATCGCCGGTGGCGAGACCTCGAGCCGGGTCACCCAGGCCCTCGGCGTCAAGGCGTTCCACATAGGCCCGCAGATCGCCCCCGGTGTGCCCTGGGTGCGGGCCATCGACGCCCCCCTGTCGCTGGCCCTCAAGTCCGGCAATTTCGGGAGCGACGACTTCTTCGACAAGGCTCAGGAGTACTTCCATGACTGAACAGGCACTGCGCGACACCATGGTGATGCTGGGAGCCTCCCTCTTCCAGCGCGGTTATGCCACCGGAGGCGCCGGCAACCTCTCCGCCCTGCTGCCGGACGGCACCCTGATCGCCACCCCCACCGGCTCCTGCCTGGGACGTCTGAGCGCCGACAGGCTCTCCCACGTCAACCTGCAGGGGGAACACCTGGGGGGTGACCGCCCCTCCAAGGAGGTAGCCTTCCACCTCGCCATCTATCACAGCAATCCGGACTGCCGGGCCGTGGTGCACCTGCACTGCACTTACCTGACCGCCCTCTCCTGTCTGGAGGGGCTGGACCCGGCCAACGTCATCCGCCCCTTCACCCCCTACTACGTGATGCGGGTCGGCCAGTTGCCGCTCATCCCCTACTACAAACCGGGGGATGCCCGCATCGCCGAGGAGCTGGGGCGCCGCGCCCCCGAGGGCAACGCCTTCCTGCTTGCCAACCACGGCCCCGTGGTGACGGGCAAGGATCTGGTGGATGCGGTCAACAACATGGAAGAGCTGGAGGAGACGGCGCGCCTGGCACTGATGCTCCATGGCCAGTCCATCCGCTACCTGAGTGAACCCGAGATCACCGAATTGAGGAGCCTGAAGCCATGAGCCAACCCTGGTCCGCCTCTCTGACCCGATACGAACACAACGCATTGAGGAGCATCACGCCATGAGCAAGTTTGCCGCCAATCTCACCATGCTGTTTACCGAGGTGCCGTTCCTGGAGCGCTTCGCCGCCGCCCGCGAGGCAGGCTTCGAGGCCGTGGAATTCCTCTTCCCCTACGAGTGGCCGGCCGCCGAGCTGGGCCGCCTGCTGCGCGAGCACGGCCTCTCCCAGGCCCTGTTCAACATGCCGCCGGGCAACTGGGGGGCGGGGGAGCGCGGCATGGCCGCCATCCCGGGGCGGGAGGCGGAGTTTCGCGCCCACCTGCCAAGCGTGCGTGACTACGCCCTGGCGCTCGGCTGCACCAAGGTGCACGCCATGAGCGGCATAGTGGACCCCGCTTACAGCCTGGCAGCCCACCGCCAGACCCTGATCGAGAACATCCGCTTCGCCGCCGACTTCCTGGCCGCAGACGGCATCAGGGTGCTGCTGGAGCCTCTCAACGATCGGGACGTGCCCGGCTACTTCCTGGCCCACCAGCTCGACGCCCTGGCCCTGGTGCAGGAGATAGACAGACCCAACGTGGGGGTGCAGCTCGACCTCTACCACGCCCAGATCATGGACGGGGATCTCACCCGTCTCATCGGCAAGCTGGGCCCGGCCATCGGCCACGTCCAGATAGCCTCGGTACCGGATCGCCACGAGCCGGACGAGGGGGAAATCGCCTACCCCCACCTGTTCAAGGTGCTGGCGCAGGCGGGCTACCACGACTGGATAGGCTGCGAATACAACCCCAGAGCCGGCACCCGGGAGGGGCTGGGCTGGCTGACACAACAATAACGACCCTGAACATGAACGAGTCTGAGGATAACGAGATGCAGATCATCATCACCGGCGGCGGTGGCTTCCTGGGCCAGAAACTGGCCCGAGCCCTGCTGCAAGGCCCCCACCCCTTCACCGAGCTGCTGCTGGTGGACATACAGCAGCCGCAATCCCCCCTGCCGGACCCCAGGGTTCGCTGCCTCCAGGCCGACCTCACCGAACCCGGTGTCGCCGACTCCCTCATCAGCGAGCGGACCGCCGTGGTCTATCACCTGGCGGCCATCGTCAGCAGCCATGCGGAGCAGGATTTCGATCTGGGCTGGAAGGTCAACCTGGACACCACCCGCACCCTGCTGGAGGCCTGCCGCCATGCCCGCCCCGGCATCCGCTTCGTCTTCACCAGTTCGCTCGCCGTCTATGGCGGCCCGCTGCCGGCGCTGGTGAATGACGGCACGGCGCTCACCCCCACCTCCTCCTATGGTGCCCAGAAGGCCATGGGGGAGCTCTTGGTCAACGACTACAGCCGCAAGGGCTTCGTCGATGGTCTGGTGCTGCGCCTGCCCACCATCTGCGTGCGGCCGGGCAAGCCGAACCGCGCCGCCTCGTCCTTCGTCAGCAGCATCATCCGCGAGCCGCTGCAAGGGGAGATCGCCCTCTGCCCGGTGAGCCCGGAGCTGCGCCTCTGGCTCTCCAGCCCCGCCACCGTGGTCGCGAACTTCCTGCTGGCGGCCAGGCTCCCCGCCACAGGTGACGCCCGCAGCATCAACCTGCCCGGCATCAGCGTCACCGTCGGCGAAATGCTGGAGGCCCTCGCCCTGGCCGGTGGCCAGGCGGCCCGGGATCGGGTGCAGTTTGCCGCCGATCCGGCCGTCGAGCGCATAGTCGCAAGCTGGCCGGGACGCATCGACAACCAGCGGGCCAGCGCCCTCGGCTTCGCGGCAGACAGGACGTTTGCCGACATCATCGACAGTTTCATCACCCATGACATGCAGGAGGCATCATGAGCGACATCCCTACCCCCATCATCGGCCTGGTCATCGCCGTCTTCGTACTGGTGTTCCTGGTGGTCCGCACCCGGGTGCACGCCCTGATCGCCATGCTGGCGGCGGCCTGCATCGCCGGCATCACCGGCGGCATGAGCATCGACAAGACCCTCACCGTCATCACCCAGGGCTTTGGCTCCACCCTCGGCAGCATCGGCATCGTCATTGGCCTCGGGGTCATGATGGGCCGCCTGCTGGAGGTCTCCGGCGCCGCCGAACAGATCGCCTACAGCTTTATCAAGTGGCTCGGCAAGCGGCGCGAGGAGTGGGCCCTGGCCATCACGGGCTACATCGTCAGCATCCCCATCTTCGTGGATTCCGCCTTCGTCATCCTCTATCCGGTGGCCAAGGCGCTGGCGAAAAGCGGCAAGCGCTCCCTGCTGACCCTGGGGGTCGCGCTGGCGGGGGGTCTGGTGGTCACCCACCATACGGTGCCGCCGACCCCGGGGCCGCTCGGCGTCGCCGGTCTGTTTGGCGTGGACATAGGCGCCATGCTGCTGATGGGCATGGCGCTGGCCATCCCCTGCGTGCTCGGCATCGTCTTCTACGCCCAGTGGCTCGACAAGAAGTACCCCGAGTTCGGTGAGAAAGCCGCCCAGACCCCGGACGAGCTGCAAGCTACCTATGAGCAGTACCTCAAGGAGAAGGAGGGCAAGACCCTGCCGAGCCTGACCCTGTCGCTGCTGCCGATCCTGGTGCCCATAGTGCTCATCTTCGTCAAGGCCATCTTCACCACCCTGGCCACCCTGGAGGGGATGGACGACCTGATGGCGAATCCCCTGGTGCAGGGCATCAACTTCATCGGCACCCCCATCATAGCGCTCGCCATCAGCGTGCTGCTGGCGGTCTATACGCTGGTGCCGCACATGGACAGGCACGCCACCGCCGCTCGCCTCGAAGAGGGGCTGCAATCGGCCGGCATCATACTGCTGGTGACCGGTGCCGGCGGCGCCCTGGGTGCCGTGCTGCGCGACAGCGGCGCGGGTCAGCAACTCGCCGAGCAGATAGCCCAACTGCCCATCTCCCCCATACTGATCCCCTTCATAGTCGCGACCCTGGTGCGCCTCATCCAGGGCTCAGGCACAGTGGCCATGGTGACGGCGGCGTCCATCTCCGCCCCCATACTGGCGCAAATCCCCGGGGTCAACATGTTGCTGGCCGCCCAGGCTGCCACCATGGGGTCGCTCTTCTTCGGCTACTTCAACGACAGCCTGTTCTGGGTGGTCAACCGCATGATGGGCATCTCGGACGTGAAGCAGCAGATGATCGTCTGGTCCATCCCCACCACCATCGCCTGGGCCATCGGCGGCACCGGCGTCGCCTTGCTGAACCTGATGTTCGGCTCCGGCGGCACCTGGTTCGACCCCGTGCTGCCGCTGCTGGTGCTGGCGCTCATCGTCTGGTACGTCAGAGGCCAGTCCCTGACCCCGGCGGCCAGCGCAGTGCCAAGCCGGGAGTCCTGACCCGCAGCGTCACGGCAACGCTGTGTGACGAGGGCCAGTCTGCTAGACTGGCCCTCTTTTTTATTCATCTTGCAAAGGAGTGTTGGATGTCTGCTTCTTCCTGGTGGGACAAGTCCACCGGTTTTGCGCTGCTCACCATCTTGCTGTGGGCCTCGCTCGCAGCCCTCACCTCCCGGATCACCAGCGTATCGCCCCTGGTGCTGGTGGGACTGGTGCTCTTCTTCTGCGGCGCGGGCACCCTGCCGTTCTGGCGCCAGTGGCGCGCCAGCCCCCTCACCTGGCTGGTGACTATCACGGCCCTCCTGCTCTATCACCTGCTGCTGTTCATGAGCTTTCGCCACGCCCCCGTGCTGGAGGCCAACCTCATCAACTACCTCTGGCCCCTGTGCATCATACTGTTCACCCCATTGCTGCTGCCGGGCCATCCCCTGAGCCTGCACCATCTGCTGGCCGGGGCCCTGGGCCTTGCGGGCTCGGTGCTGGTGATGGTCGACGGCAAGCTGCAACTGCAGCAGGCCCATCTGCCGGGCTACCTGCTGGCCCTCGGCGCCGCCATCGTCTGGGGCGCCTATTCCGTGCTCTCCCGCCGTCTGCCCCCCGCCCCCGCCGTGGTCACGGCGGCCGCCTGCCTGCCCGCAGGGCTCTTGGCCCTGCTGCTCGCCTGGGGGCTGGAGGGGCCGCTGCCCCTCGCCCGGATCCCCCAGGGGGACTGGCTGCTCATCGCCGGGCTGGCCCTAGGCCCCATGGGGGCCGCCTTCGTCACCTGGTATCTGGCGCTGCGTGACGGGGATCCCCGCCGCATCGGGGCCCTGGCCTACCTCACCCCCTTGCTGAGCACCCTGCTGCTGGTCTGGCTCAACGGTGAGCAGCTCACCCCGCGCCACCTGCTGGCGGGGGCCCTCATCATGGGCGGTGCCCTGCTCGGTCTGCTGGTAAAGACGCCCAGAGTCCACAAAGCGGCGCAGCCGCTGTCATAAAAACGCCATCTCCCCTGCTTAAGCTCACGCCCATTGCGTGGTTCAAGCAGGACTCAGATGTGAAAATTGCCCATTATGCCTCCCTCTCCTCCCTGGTACTGCTGCTGGTGGCCGGCGTTCAGGCCGCCGCCCTGTTTCACGGCTGGCAGCAGTTCAATCGGGCCGAACAGTCCCAACGCCAGCAGGAGCGCCTGCAACAACAACTGAGCGGCCCCCTGCAGGGGGCCCTTCGCGACTACCTCGGCAGCGGCGATCCCCTGCGCCTGACCGAGGCCCAGGGGGGGCGCCAGCAGGCGCTCGCGCTGCTGGCGCAGCTGGACGGGCAACAAGCCGACCCGCTGCGCGCCCGGCTCGAGCAGATGGGGGAACGCATCGAGGGCGACTACCTGGCGGCGGGCAAGCTCTCCGGCAACAGCCAGTGGCTGCTGCAAAATGCCGAGAACGAGCTGACCACCCAGGCCAGGGCGCTGCTGCGTTACGGCCAGCAGGGGGCAAACCAGGATCCGGCCAGCGCCGAGGCCTATCGTCAGGGGGCCGCCGACATACTGGCGAGCCTGCCCGCCCTCGCCCACCAGCGTCAGAACTACATGGAGCAGGCCAGCGCCAAGCGCCTCGAAGGATTGCAGTTCGAACTCGCCGCACTGCAAAAGCAGGCGGACGCGCTGGCGGCCCTGCCGAGCCTGAACCTCTTCGAGGAAGCCGCCGCCGATGAGTTCACCCTGGGAGAGCCGGTGCGCAAGGAGCTCGGGGAGCTGCCCAAAGCCGAGCTGGTCTCCCTGCTCAAGCGCTATCCCCAGGAGCTGGAGAGCAGCCGCAAGGCGCTGCAACAGCAGCAACTGGCGCGCCAGATGGTGCAGCAGGACATCACCCAGCTGCTGCAGGCCGGTGAGCAGCTGGGGGAGCGGCTCGCCGCCGCCCGTCAGACGATGAACAAAGAGCTCGCCACCATACTCGGCTCCCTGGCGCTCTGCCTGGTGGTGGTCGCCCTGCTGTTTGCCCTGGTGCAGCGCCGCTGGCTGGTCAGGCCTCTGCTGCGACTGCGGGCGGCCTTCCTGCAGCTCGATGCCACGGGTCAGGCGCAGCTGCTGGCAACCGGGGGCGAGCGCAACGAGCTGGCCGACATAGTCGCGAGCTACAACCGCCTGATCGAGCGCCTGCAACAGGATCAGCAACAGAAGGCGGGCCAGCTCTCGAGCGTCTCCTCCAGCCTGCAGGAGATGGTGGAGCAGGTGCAGGAGATCCATCACAGCACCCGCACTACCGAGCAGGCGGTGGATGAGAGCGATACCATGATGCAGGAGCTCAATCAGCTCGCCAGCGAGGTGCACCAGGTCGCCGCCGAGATAGCGGAACACGCCCAGCACAACGAGCACTCCATGAGCCAGAGCGAGTTGCTGGTGGGGGGCATGCTGGCGGCCACCGCCCAGACGGGCCTCGCCATCGACGAGAGCAGCGGCGCCCTGGCCCAGCTGACCCGCTCGGTGGAGGATGTGACCGCCATCGTCGACGTCATCGGCCACATCTCACAGCAGACCAACCTGCTGGCGCTCAACGCCGCCATCGAAGCGGCCCGCGCCGGTGAGCAGGGACGCGGCTTCGCGGTGGTGGCCGACGAGGTACGCCACCTCTCCGCCGACACCCAGCGCTCCCTCGGCCAGATCACCGAGATCCTGGCGAGCCTCACCCAGGCGGGAGATCAGCTCGCCACCGTGCTGACCCGCATCACCGCAGAAGCCGCCGGGCAGCGCCAGCAGGCCGAGCAGTTGCGCCAGACCACCCAGACGGTGCGGGAGATGGCGCGCAGCACCGCCGTCATCGCCCTGCAAGGAGCCGACAACGCCAGGAGCCAGGAGCACAGGCTGGCCAGCTTCGCCGCCCTCATCGGCCGCATCAGCCAGCACGCCCGCCAGGGCAGCCGCCTCTCGGTGCAGGTGTCTGAGCATATCCACCACCAGGCCCAGCAGATCCCCCGGATCCTGAGCCAGGCCTGAGTCGCCCCTATCCCTCTATCAAGCCCGGCCCCATCCTCTGATGCGCGCCGGGCCTGCCCCCTGACACACCCTCATTCAACTCAGCCCCTCTCTGCCCTACCGCATACCATGATGTCCCTCAGGGGGTCGGCTCGACACCGTTCCGGGAGGGGGGATATCTTTTTTTGTGACACAAAATTATATGTTGCCATCAGGTTAACAAAGAAAGTTCTGCATCCGCGCCAAGATCCCATCAGGTAAACGGAAAAAATCACCTGAAAACGCTCTCATTACCGACATCAGCGGGCTGGGAGTGCCCACACCAAGAATCATGATTATTTGCACTCGGTCATACTTTTGAAACTTGGCGGGAACTTCCGGTTGATATTTCGCACCGCGAACGTACTCTTGGTGGTGTCAGATCGCCAAGGATCGAGACCTAAAAAATAAAGACTGTAAAGATGCAGATTGCCCGTTACTGATGCGCCAAGGCATCCGGGCACAACACAGAAAAATTTATTTTTTTGCCCTGCGGGGTGTTGATTGCAATGCCAATACCGAGCGGCGGGCGCCAGCCTGACTGCCGGAAAAAAAAGCTAAGTCCATAAAATCAGGAGCAATAACAAATGGAAAAAGTAATCTTCAAGCGCGCCTCTTTGAGTGCCGCCGTGCTGGCCGCTCTGGTCGCCCCCGGTATGGCGTTAGCAGCTCAAGACATGATGAGCCCGGAATACGGCAAGTCCTACGAGGCGTTTGCCGATGACGCCAAGCTGACAGGCGGCCTGTTCTACTTCCAGCGTGAGCGTGACCGCGTCCAGGCCGGCCCGGGTCAGGATGGCAAATACCACTCCAACCTGAGCCATGCCACCACCCAGGCAGCCCTCAACTTCAACTCCGGTTATGCCTGGGATGTGGTGGGGATCGATGTGGGCGGCTTTGGCGCCTATGACCTGGCCGTCGACGAGAGCAATGGCGTCAACGAAGAGAACGAATTCTCCTTCTGGGGCGACCAGTGGGGTTCAGGTGGTGACGGCGTACCCGAGAATGGCTTCAGCCTCTCCAATGCCGCCCTGAAACTCAAATTTGGTGACAAGGTCACCGCCAAGGGGGGTTACACCCAGCTGTATGTACCCGGCATCATAGGCGTCAACTGGTCCTATCAACCCGGTACCTACCGCGGTGGCCAGATCGAGGGGAACTTCGGTGGCCTCTACCTGACCTACGCCATCGCCGATGAGTACAAGGCGCCCTGGTTCAAGAACACCGCCGGCTTCTCCAAGAGCAGCCCCTATGCCAGCGATCCCTTCACCGATGCGAACAAGATCGACTACATCCACGGTCTGGCAGCCCGTTACACCTTCGAAGATGGCACCGCCATCACAGGTGGCTTCGGTCAGGCCGAAGGCTACATGGACAGCTACCACTTCAAGCTGGCTCACAAGTTTGACGTGCTGGGTGGCCTGAACACCAGCTACCAGTTCTACGGTTCCGACACCGAGAACGAAGACTATGACGGTCTGGCATGGCAACAAGCCCTGACCGCAAGCTGGGCAGCCGGTCCCTACGGCTTCCGCCTGGAAGGCCTGTACACCAAGGCCGAAGGGGATCTGGGCAACTACCTGCCCCGTCTGACCCGTGGCTACGGCAACTCCCAGGGCGCGAACGAGATCTGGTGGGATTCCCGCTCAGATTGGAACCACAACGAAGAGAAGGCGGTGTTCTTCGGTGTGACCCGTTCGCTGGATGATCTGGTCGGTGCCCCAGGCTGGGCCGCCGGTGTCTCCGGTGCCTACGGTTGGGATGCCAACAACGGCGAAGGTACCCTGGAAGGCGGTAAAGAGTGGGCTGCCAACTTCGACGTCATGTACACGGTGCAGGATGGCAAGCTGAAGGGCACTCTGTTCAAGCTGCACTACACCGATTACAACAACGAGCAGGACGACAAGGGCAGCTGGTACTACCCGAACATGTTCAGCTCCGAGCATGACGTCAAGTTCCACATCATCATGCCGTTCACCATCATGTAATCAGGCATCTGTTCTGACCGAAAACCGGGCCACGTGGCCCGGTTTTGTTTTTGGTGGCGCTCGGGCTACCATGCCATCTTCGGCCCTGTGCTGGCCGCCAATCAGGATGATCTTCATGCCCCACCCCTTCGTGCTTATCACCGGCTGCTCCAGCGGCATCGGCCTCGCCGCCGCCAACGCGCTCGGCGCCCACGGCTTCACCGTGATCGCCTCCGCCCGCAAGAGCGAGGATGTCGCCCAGTTGCAACAGCGGGGTCTCTTGGCGGTGCAGCTGGATCTGGCGGACACCGCCAGCATAGAGCGGGGGGCGGCAGAGGCGCTGGCCCTGGCCGGGGGACGTCTGTACGGGCTGTTCAACAACGGCGCCTACGGCCAGCCCGGTGCGCTGGAAGACTTGCCGACGGAAGCGCTCAAGGCGCAATTCAACACCAACCTGTTTGGCTGGCACCATCTCATTCGTCAGGTGCTGCCGGCCATGCTGGCCGTGGGCGAGGGTCGCATCGTGCAGAACAGCTCAGTGCTTGGCCTGGTGGCCATGAAGTATCGCGGCGCCTACAACGCCAGCAAGTTCGCGCTGGAAGGCTACACCGACACCCTGCGCCTGGAGCTCGAGGGCAGTGGCGTGCACATCAGCCTGATCGAGCCCGGCCCCATCGACACCCGGTTTCGCGCCAATGCCCGCGACGCCTTCGTGCGCCACATAGATCCGGCCCAGAGCCGCCATCAGGGCGCCTATCGCCAGACCCTGACCCGGCTGGAGAAAGAGGGCTCCACCAGCGGCTTCACCCTGCCGAGCGAGGCCTGCATACCGCCGCTGCTGCACGCGCTCCAGAGCAAGCGCCCCAAGCACCGCTACCCGGTCACCCTGCCCACCAGGCTGTTCAGCATACTGCGCCGCCTGTTGCCGAGCCGCTGGCTTGACCGGATCCTCGGCAAGTCGGCCTGATCCCCGGCGGGGACTGATCCCCGCCCGAGCGCCAGCATCTGATCAGTAGTGCTGGCCCTTGCTGTCGTATCGGGACTTGACCGTCTGGACAGCACCTGTATCCACAATGACATCCGTTTAGTAGTGCTGACCGTTGCTGTAGTAGGCGCTCTTGACGATGGGCAGCACCTGCACCACCACATAGGTCTGCTCCCCCAGCACCGCCTTGAGATGGCGGGTGATGAGGGCGGCGGCGGCATCCTGCAGCTCTTGCGGGCGCTCGAACCAGACCAGCTCCACGAAGGGGAAGCCGGCCTCGGGCTGGCCGTCTCGCACCCACTGGCTCGGCACGCACTCCAGGGTGACGAACTCCGGCTTGCCACCGGTCAGGGCGCAGAGATCCGCCAGCAGGGGCCTGCTTATCTGCTGCAGGGTGTCGACAGAAACTGCCCGAAAACGAAGGTGGGGCATGGGAAACCTCTTGGCTGTGACAAATGAGGACTTATCATAGAGCACTCATCCCGCTCACATAAGGTGCCTCATGAGATTCCATCGCACGCTGCTTTCCTTACTCCTTTGGCTGCTGCTGCCGCTGAACGCCTATGCCGATCCGGCCTTCTATCGCATCAGCAAGGGCAGTGAGCAGCACTGGTTGCTGGGGTCCATCCACGCGGGCAAGCCCTCCCTCTATCCCCTGCCGGATCCCGTCGAGCGCGCCTGGCAGCAGAGCCGCGCCCTGGTGATGGAGGTCGACATGACCCACATCAGCCAGGCGCAGTGGCAGGAGATGGGCGCCATCACCCGGCTGGTGGACGGCAAGACCCTCAAGGATCACCTGCCCATGGATCTCTACCGCCGCACCCTGATCGCCGCCGGTCAGAACGGCCTGAACGAGAGCATGCTGGCGCCGCTGCGCCCCTGGTTTGCGGCCATCACCCTGACCCAGGCGGCCCTGGAGCGCACCGGCTATCGCGGTGAATTCGGGGTGGATCAGCACTTCGCCAGGCGGGCAAACGACGGCGGCAAACCCATAGTCGGACTGGAGACCCTGCTGGAGCAGCTCGGCTATCTGGCGAGCGTCGGTGACAACCAGACCCTGATGCTGGAAAGCACCCTGGATGAGCTGCCTGAGCTCGAGAAGGGGTTCACCGAGGTCATGGCGGCCTGGCAGAACGGGGATCAGGCCACCCTGATCAACCTACTGAAAGAGGAGATGGCGCCACCCAAGCTGCAAGCCTGGCTGGAGCAGACCCTGCTGGCGGAGCGCAACCGCAACTGGGTCAAGAAGTGGCCCGGTCTGCCAAACGAGAGCTTTATCGTGGTAGGGGCCCTGCACCTTTATGGCGAACAGGGCCTGCTCGCCCTGCTGGAGCAGCAGGGCTGGCGCATCACGCCGCTCACCGAGCCCGCAGCGGCAGACTAAGTCCGCCAGACCTGCGCCCTGCCGCCGTGCGGGGCGCCGGGTGCGAGGCCGCTCACAGAATGGGTTGCCGATTAAACAACCACAAAGGGACTTGATCGAGATCATCTCATCCCACCCAAAGAGGTATCTATCATGCCTGTCATCGCGCAATGACAGGAGTGAACGAGATGGAATTCTGGATGAACCTGATGTTCGGCAACAGCGTGGGGCTGATGTCCATGCTGGTGATTATCGGCACCTTCCTGCTGATCAGCGCCTATGCGGTCTATTTCATCTACAAGGTGATGCACGCCGAGCCGCCGAAAGAGGGTCAATAACCCGACGGCGACACCAGGTGCGGGCCCCTGAGCCCGCCGCGCCCCCGCCATTCTAAGCACAGGCCTGGCCCGCTATAATGCCCCCTCATTCTCATGCGGGGAGCCTGCCGTGTCTCATAACGACGAACTCTCACTGTTCCTGCAGGAAGTGGCTGACGTGCGGCCGCTGCGCAGCGACCACATAGCCCCCAGCGCGGGCAACAGCCTGCCGACCGAGGCGCAACTCGCGCGCCGCCATGCCGCCACCGCCGAACAGCTCGCTCTGGATCACCTCAGCATGGAGGCTGTCCCCATGCTGGACCCCCACGACATCGTCGGCTTCAAGCGCGACGGCGTGCAGGAGGGGGTCTACAAGAAGCTGCGGCTCGGCAAGTACGAGCTGCAAGGCTCCCTCGACCTGCACCACAAGACCATCAAGGAGGCGCGAACCGCCCTGGTGCAGTTCATTGCGGAGTGCGAAGTGCGGGACATCCGCTGCCTGCTGATCCTGCATGGCAAGGGGGAGCGCAGCACCCCGCGCGCCCTGCTCAAGAGCCATGTCAGCGCCTGGTTGCCGCAACTGCCTGCGGTGATGGCCATCCACAGCGCCGAGCGTCGCCACGGCGGCAGCGGCGCGCTCTATGTGCTGCTGCGAAAGAGCGAGCGCAAGAAGGCCGAGAACCGCGAACGTCACCAGAAGCGCCTCGGCTGACCGCCTGAGGGTGGCCCCCGCCTGCGGCACAGTGCTAGCATCGGGCAGCCCCGATCATGCCAGGTACGGGGTGCATACCATCAGGGACGATAACAAGGACAATCCCATGTCATACCAGAAACTCGAACAACATCAGCAACAACTGCACCGCCTCTCCCACCTGTCCGCCATCTGCGGCTGGGATCAGGCCGCCATGATGCCGGAGGGGGGCAACGAGGCCCGCGCCGAGGCGATGGCGGAGCTCGGCGTGCTGATCCACCACAAGCGCACCGCCCCCGAACTCGGCGACTGGATTGCCAGGGCCGAGAGCGAGCCGCTGGACGCGACCCAGCGCGCGAACCTCGCGGAGATCAAACGCCACTGGCAGGATGCGAGCCTGCTGCCGAGCGATCTGGTGGAGGCACTATCCTTGGCCGGCAGCAAGTGCGAGCACGCCTGGCGCCGCCAGCGCAAGGAGAACGACTGGGCGGGCTTTGCCCCTAATCTCGAGGAGGTGGTGCGCCTGTCGCGGGAGGTGGCGACCTTGCGCGCCGAGGCGCTCGGGGTGCGCCCCTATGACGCCATGCTGGCGCTGTACGAGCCCGGCATGACGAGCGCGCGGCTGGATCAGATCTTCGGCGATCTCACGAGCTGGCTGCCCGGCCTCATCCAGACCGTGAGCGAGCGGCAGAAGCGCGACGCCATCCTCACCCCGAAGGGCCCCTTCCCGGTCGCGACACAGCAGGCGCTCGGCCAGGAGGTGATGGGGCTGCTCGGCTTTGATTTCGCCCACGGCCGGCTCGACGTGAGCAGCCACCCGTTCTGCGGCGGCGTGCCGACGGACGTGCGCATCACCACGCGCTACAACGAGGACGAATTCGTCTCCAGCCTGATGGGCATAGTCCACGAGACGGGCCACGCGCGCTACGAGCAGGGCTTGCCGCGCCATCTGCTCGGCCAGCCGGTCGCCGAGGCGCGTTCCATGGGCATTCACGAGAGCCAGAGCCTGTTCTGCGAGATGCAGCTCGGCCATCACCCCGCGTTCCTTTCGCAGATAGCGCCGCGCATCCGCGCGCACTTTGGCGAGCAGGCCGCACTCGCACCGGCGAACCTCGAGAAGCTGTACAACAGGGTCGAGCCCGGCTTCATCCGCGTCGATGCGGACGAGGTGACGTACCCGGCGCACGTCATACTGCGCTACGAGCTGGAGCGCGATCTCATCGAGGGGCGCATCGAGGTCGCGGACATCCCGGCGCTGTGGGACGGCAAGATGCAGCAGTGGCTCGGGCTGTCCACCCAGGGCAACTACCAGAATGGCTGCATGCAGGACATTCACTGGACGGACGGCTCGTTTGGCTACTTCCCGAGTTACACGCTCGGCGCCATGTACGCGGCGCAGCTGCGCTTCGCACTCGAGCGAGAGCTCGGCGACATGGGCCAGCTCATCGAGACAGGTCGCCTGCCTGAGATCTTTGGCTGGCTCGGTCGCCACATCTGGTCCCAGGGCAGCCTGCACGGCACGGACGAGCTCATTCGCCGCGCGACTGGCGAGGCACTGAATCCGCAGTGGCTGCGCAAGCACCTGGAACAGCGCTACCTGAAATAACCGCTCCCGGGCGCGACCCTCGTCGCGCCCGCACTTCCCCCTGCCCCACTATTTTTGCTATCCCTGTCCGTTTTTGGCTAGTCACCCCTCTCGCCCCCGCTTAGTCTCTGGGACATGCCCACAGAAATCCGAGTCATGCCATGAACACAGCGCCCCCCGTCCCATCGCCCCAGGACGAGATCATCCCCGGCCTCACCCGCGAGCAGTGCCATGCCGCGCGGCTCGCGCGAGACGCGCGTTTCGACGGCCGCTTCTTCACCGGCGTGCTCTCCACCGGCATCTATTGCCGCCCCATCTGCCCTGCGCGGGCGCCGCACGAGCACAACGTGCGCTATTTTCGCTTCGCGGCGGCGGCAGAGCAGCACGGGCTGCGCCCCTGCCTGCGCTGTCGCCCCGAGCTCGCACCGGCGCAGAGCGGGGATCTGCCGCCCCTGGTCGCCCAGGTGCTGGCGCGCATCGAGCGCGGTGAGCTCGCGGAGCACAGCCTGGGCGCGCTCGCGGCGCAGGCCGGGATCACGGAGCGCACGCTGCGGCGCCAGTTCGAGCAACACCTCGGCGCCTCGCCAAAGCAGGTGGAGCAAACGCGCCGCCTGCTGCTCGCGAAGCGGCTGCTGACAGAGACACATCTGCCCATCACGGACGTCGCGTTCGCGTCTGGCTTTGCGAGCATTCGCCGCTTCAACGACGCCTGGCAACAGGCGTACGGGCTGACGCCGGGCGCCCTGCGCAAGCGGGAGGGCGGTACGCCGGCGCAGACGCCGCAGGCTAGCCTGCAGTTGCAACTGATGTATCGCCCGCCGTTCGATGCGCAGGCCATGCTCGCGTTCTACCGGCTGCGCGCCATTCCGGGGCTGGAGCGGGTGGATGAGCACGGCTACGAGCGCCGCCACCGGGTCGGCGAGCAGGAGGGGCTGGTTCGCATCGAGCCCCTCGAGGGGGAGAGGCTCAGGCTGACGGTGCAGGATCTGCCGCCGAGTGCGCTGCCGGACATACTGTATCGCGTGCGCCGCATGTGGGATCTCGATGCGGATATGGTGCGCATCGGCGAGCAGCTCGGGCAGGATCCGCTGCTGGCGCGGATACAGGGGCGCTGGCCCGGGGTGCGGCTGCCGGGGGGCTGGGACGAATACGAGGTGATGCTGCGCGCCATCGTCGGCCAGCAGGTGTCAGTCAAGGGCGCCATCACCATCATGGGGCGCCTGGTGGCACGCACCCTGGCGCAGTTCGGGGTGGCGCAGCTGCCCACCCCGGCCCAGCTGTGCGCGCTGGATCTGGGCGGCATCGGCATGCCGGGCAGCCGTATCCGCACGCTGCAGGGGCTGGCCTCGGCACTCGCGGGCGGCGCGCTCACCCTTGGCAGCGCGAGCGACGAGCAACTGCTCGCGCTGCCGGGCATAGGCCCCTGGACAGTCGCCTACTGGCGGCTGCGCTGCGGGCTGGACACAAATGCCTTCCCCGCCTCGGATCTCGTGCTGCAAAAGGCGCTGGGGGGCGGCACCAAGCTGCCGGTCAAAGAGGTGGAAGCGCGCAGCGCCCCCTGGCAGCCGTGGCGCGCCTATGCCGCGAGCTGGCTGTGGCACGCCATGAGCGAGCAGCCTGCGCTGCTGACAGATCCGGCCCGGAAGCACCCGGACAACGACCCCAAGGAGACAACCCCATGATCCGCTACGATATTCTACCCACCCGCTGCGGCGATCTGCTGGTCGCCATCGATGAGCAGGGGCTGGTGCACGTGGACTTTGTGGCAGGGCTGCGGCCACTGCCCGACATGAGCGACTGGCGGCAGGACGGCGAGGCGCTCGCCCCCTTTCTCGCCGAGTTTCGAGACTACTTCGCGGGGCGGTTGCAACGCTTCACGCTACCGCTCGCGGCGCGGGGCACGGCGTTTCAGCAAGCGGTGTGGCAGGCGCTGTGCGACATTCCCTATGGCGAGACCCGCAGCTACGGCGACATCGCCCGCGCCATCGGCAAGCCGAGTGCGAGCCGCGCCGTCGGGGCCGCGAACGGTCGCAACCCGCTGTCGATCATAGTGCCCTGCCATAGGGTGATCGGCCAAAGCGGCAGCCTGACCGGCTATGCGGGGGGCCTGCCCATCAAGCAGGCATTGCTGCACCTCGAGGGCATCACCACCTAAAGCGCCACATCGGCCGGGCACCGCGGGCAGGCTGCCCAGACCCTATGCTTGGAGAGGCGAGACCATGATGGCCTCGCCCCATTGAACGGGTCGTTCAACTCGCAAAGGAGAGTGCAGATGAAACTCATGCATGCCGTCGTTCTCTCGCTATCGGCTCTGCTGCTGGTCGGCGTCCCCGCCCGGGCCGAGTCGACCGTGGTGATGACCAAGGCCGATCTCAAGTGGAAGGACATGGGCAACGGCATCGCCGCCGCACCGGTATCCGGTGACATGGCCACGGGGCAGAGCCGGTTCTTCCTGAAATACCCGGCTGGGCTGGTGACGCCGAACCATCATCACGACACGGATCACTATGTGACCCTGGTGTCGGGCGCCATCACCCTGACGGTCGCAGGCAAGGAGTACTCCCTCGGCCCCGGCGATTACTTCGCCCTGACCGACAAGCAGCCCCATGTGGCCAAGGTGGAAGGCAGCGAGGATGCGGTCTTCTTTATCCAGGCCGATGGCCCCTGGAACCTGGTGATGGAGAAATAACCGGTGTGATCCCAGGCGGGGCCCCTCGGCCCCGCTTCAGGAGGAAGGACGGCTCTGCCGGCTCAAACCTGGCCAGCATGGCCGTCGGGAGAAGGTCAAGGGCCATCGGGGCCAGCCCCTTGCCAGCCCCGCTCTTGCCGTGGAAGGTTCGACCCTAGCGCCCCTTGCTCAGAGCCGCTTTCAGGGCCGGATTGAAGACCCGCTTGAGGGAGGCGGGGTTGTTCACCAGCTTGGCCGCCGGGCGGCGCGGGCGCCTGACCAGCTCGCCGCCGCAGTTCGGGCAGGTCAGGTGCAGATACTGATCGTTGCACTCGGCGCAGAAGGTGCACTCGAAGGAGCAGATATAGGCAGTTGCCGTGTCGGCGGGCAGATCACGGTCACAGCATTCACAGTTGGGTCTGAGCTCAAGCATGGGCAAGATCCTGAAGCACAAGGGGAAACGGGAAAGCGCGCGGCTCAGTCGACGATAAAGAGCCGGGCGCCCTGTTCGCTGTAGGATCTATGGGGCTCGGCGTTGTCCGCCACCTGATAGCTCATGCCCGCCGTCAGGGTGAAGACGCGACCATCCTGCAGCTCGGTGTGCAGCTCCCCCTCGAGACAGAGCAGCACGTGCCCCTTGCTGCACCAGTGATCCGCCAGATAGCCGGGGGAGTACTCCACCATCCGCACCCGCAGCGCCCCGAACTGCTGGGTGTGCCAGCGGGCGACGCCGCGTTCCCCCTGGTGTTCGGTCGGCGGGATGTCGGCCCAGCGGGTCGTGCAAAACGGTAATGCATTGATGTTCATGACAGCTCCTTTGTCTGCAGAGAGAGGTATCGAGGAGGCTTGCTCGCCACCACGGGATATCCGTGATCAGGCAAACCCCCTCCCAGCCCCATACTGCCATCAAATCCGCTGTCGCCCTATGCCCACACGGGCAGCCATCACCCCTTTAGGCTACCCATCACCTGCATCTCGCAGCGATGGCAGTCGAAACGCAGGCGGAAGGTATCCTTGCCCATCTTGAGCTCCAGCGGCTCGGCCTTGAGGCCGGGCACCTCCTTCGGGCAGAGGTGCTGGCTGTAGCGAATGCAGTGCTTGGTGATCATCAGCACCACCTCCCCCTGCTCCTTATTTGCCTCATAGGCAGGGGCGATGCGCCCCACCCCGTGCTCGCGAAAGAACTGCTCCGCCGCGCTGTTCAGCACGTTGCCAAGGTAGGAGAGGCGATGCTGGGGATAGGTGGCGCCTCGCAACGGGATGCGCCGCTCGGGTCGCCGGTAGGCGGCCAGACGGGCCGCCTCCAGGGCGGCTATGGCGTCCCGGCGCAGGCCGTTGAGCATGGATGCAGCAATGAACAGGGGAGAAGTGAATGCCAACTCAATCTGGCGCGCCACAAACAGGGTGTTGCCAAGTTTGCCGAGCTGGTCGCGCGCCTGTTGCAGCGCCCGCGCCGGGTTGTCGGCCGGCTGCTTGTTGCAGGGGAGCGTGACGGCAGCGCCTATGCCCTGCTCGTCGACCAGTTCGAGTCGCAATCCCTCGTCGCACTCAGAGAGCCGCATATCGACCCGGATCCGGCGATCCGCGCTCGGCTTCTCCAGCAACTTGCTGAAGGCCTGATCGTGGTTGCGGAAGATCTCGGCACCGACCTTGAGCCCGGGTACAGGCTCCGACAGCAGTAACTGCTTACCGTCCACCTTGTTCAGGCGCATCCCCACCAGCTCGCCCCCCGGCTTGAAGAAGCCAAGGCCGTCGCCGTTGTTGAGGCTCACGGGTTTGCCGTCGATCTCGATGCCGTCGCGGGTCACCCTGCTGACGCGGCCCAGGGGTTCACCCACATATTTCGGGCTCCTGGTGGCGTCTATCCCCGGCTGGCGGCCATGGAGGAAGTAGTCGGTGCTGCCCCGGTTGAAGCTCTTTTTGGGATCCGGTGTGAAACCGTAACTGCAGCGACCGGCGGAGGCGGCCACCAGATCGGGGCGGCGCTCGAGAATGGCGTCCAGCTTCTGGCGATACCAGGCGGTGACGTTCTTGACGTAATCCAGCCCCTTGAGGCGCCCCTCAATCTTGAAGGAGCGGATGCCCGCGGCGATCAGCGCCTCCAGGTTCGCGCTCTGATCCATGTCCTTGAGGGACAACAGGTGGCTGTTCTCCACCAGCACCTCCCCCCTTGGGGTTTGCAGGGAGCAGGGCAGCCGGCAGAGCTGGGCGCACTCGCCGCGGTTCGCGCTGCGGCCGGTGCGGGCGTGGCTGATGTTGCACTGGCCGCTGTAGGAGACGCAGAGGGCGCCGTGGATAAAGAACTCCAACTGCACCAGGGTCTGGGCGCTGATGGCACGGATCTGCTCGAGCGAGAGTTCGCGCGCCAGCACCACCTGGGAGAAGCCCACATCCTGCAGGAACTTCACCTTCTCCGGCGTGCGGTTGTCGGTCTGGGTGCTGGCGTGCAGCGCTATGGGAGGAAGGTCGAGCGCCAGCAGGCCCATGTCCTGCACTATGAGCGCATCGGCCCCGGCCTCGTAGATCTGGTGGGTCAGGCGCCGGGCCTGCTCCAGCTCGTGGTCGTGCAGCAAGGTGTTGAAGGCGACGAACACCTGAGCGCCGAAGCGGTGGGCGTGGCGCGCCAGCGCTTCGATATCCTCGAGGGAGTTGCCCGCCGCGCTGCGGGCACCGAAGGCGGGGCCGCCCATGTAGACGGCATCGGCGCCATGGTTGATGGCTTCGATGCCATAGGCGAGGTTCCTGGCCGGAGCCAGCAGCTCGAGGCGGTTAGTCTGGGTGTGATCCTGCATGGGTCTGGTCTGAAGGCGGACGAGAAATGCCCGTCACTCTAGCGAGACCGGGCGCCCCCTGCCTTGATCCCGCTTAAGATCACCGCAGAATGCAGGATTGACCCGGTACAAGGACAAGCACATATGGCTGCCCCCTCATCCCCAGCCCTTCTCCCGCCAGGGGAGAAGGGCTGGGGATGAGGGGCGACTACGCTGGCACCCGACGCGGGTCTAGATCACCACCTTGAGCGCCAATCCCAGCAGCACCAGGCCGCTCACCTTGTCGATCACGAAGGACTTGGCCTTGAGCCAGGTCAGCACAGGCCCGCGGGAGAGCACCAGGGCCACCAGCACGTACCAGAGCGCGTCTATGCCGCCGGCGGTCAGCATCATGATGCTCCCCTCGCGCCAGCCGGTATCGGCGTGCACGAACTGGCTGAACAGGGCGATGAAGAAGATGGCGAGCTGGGGGTTCAGGAAGGCCACCATAAAGCCTTCGAACGCCCCCTGGCGGCCACGGGCGCCGTGCACCGTCTCGTCGGCAGCGTCGCCACTGGCGGGCTTGGCCAGCAGCGCCTTGATCCCGAGCCAGGCGAGGAAGGCGGCGCCGCCGTAGCGGATCAGATCAAACAGCAGCGGGGTCTGGGTGATCAGCAGCGAGAGACCCAAGGCCGTGATGAGGGCGTAGATCCCCACCCCCAGGCCGTGGCCGAGCGCCGTGGCCACCCCGTGGCCCTGCCCTCCCTGCACCGTATTGCGGATGATCAGTGCCAGGCTGGGCCCCGGACTGATGGCCCCCATCACGCAAATGGCGGCGAGCGCCAGCCAACTCGTCATTTCCATACCCTTTCCTTCTCTAGTCGAATGTCTCTACCTGGGATCAGGGTAGGAGGCGGCCAGCTATGCCAGAAGTGAAAGTTATGAATAGAGTCCATAGCCAACGGCTATAGGCTGGCATAACAAACTGTCCTAGCGGAGGTGATCCGCCTTCAGATCCAGCTGCTTGCGGCTCTCCCCCAGGGTGCGCTGCAGGTGATCCCGCAGGAAGGGGTAGGCCAGCTCGCGAAACCAGCGGTGGGCCGGATCCAGGTGGTGGCGCTGGTGCCACAGCAGATGATACTGCTGCACCCGGGTGGCGAAGGGCAGATCGCAAAAACTCAGGGCGTGCTCCCGGGAGAGCTGCCAGGCGATGTGGGCCGGGGTGGTCATCAGGCAGTCGGTGCGCAGCAGCACCTCTACCGCCGCCTGGAAGAAGGGCACCCGGGCAAACCAGCGGCGGGAGAGCCCCAGGGGCGCCAGCACCTGCTCCACCGGGCTGTCCTTGTCGCCGCCGCCGCTCACCTGCAGATGAGGCCAGGCGAGGTAGTCATCCAGGCTGGGCGCCGTGCCCGAGAGCGGGTGGTGGCGCCCCATCAGCATCACCAGCCTGTCCTCCCCCTGGTGCAGGCCCCGGATCTGATCCGGCACCAGTTCGGTGATGGTGGAGACCAGATCCAGCTCGGACTGCCACAGCTGCGGCAGCTGGCGTTTGTCCCACAGGCTGTACTCCAGCGCCGCCAGGGGGGCGGCCCTGGCCAGCGCCGCGCAGATGTCGGGCAGGATATGCTGGGCCACGTAGTCGGAGGAGGCGAGCCGAAACACCCGCTCGCAACGCTCGGGGGCAAACTCGGGCGCCGCATAGAGCCGCTCCAGGGCACCGAGAGAATCGGCAAGCGCCGCCGCCAGGCTCTCGGCCCGCGGCGTCAACAGCCAGCGCTGTCCCTCCCGCACCAGCAGCTCGTCACCAAACTCGCTGCGAAGCTGGCCGAGCTGCTTGCTGATGGAGGGCTGGCTCAGATGCAGCAGCTCCGCCGCCCGGCTGATGTTGCGGGTCTCCAGCAACACCTTGAGGGTGGGCAAGAGGTTGAGATTCGCTTTGTGCACTGACAACACCTCGGGAAGGGAGAGCCTGGGTCGGGCTCTCATCTTAAGACATGGAGAAGCGGGAATTTAAGCAAAATCACCACCTTGTTCCCCCTGCGCCCCCTTGCGCTCCCCTCCTCGCGGGATGACACTGGAAAACCTGTACGACATAATTGCGCACTTTTCCGCCCGCGGGCGATCCACAACAAGAAGCGATAACAAGATGAAATACGCCAATATCACCGGCTGGGGCAAATGCCTCCCCCCCGCAGTGCTGACCAACGATGACCTCAGCACCATCATGGATACCTCGGATGAGTGGATCTATCCGCGTACCGGCATCAAGGCCCGTCGGGTCTCCCACGTCAGCACCCAGGCGCTCGCCACCCTGGCCGCCCGCCGCGCCCTGGCCTGCGCCGGCCTGGACGCCGGTGAACTCGATGGCATCATACTGGCCACCGCCACCCCGGGCACGCTAGTTCCCAATGGAGCCTCTGCCGTGCAGCAGGCCCTGGGCGCCCACAAGGCGGCGGTGTTTGACCTCAATGCAGCCTGTACCGGTTTCGTCTATGCGCTCTCGGTCGCCACCTCCCTGGTGCAGACCGGCATGATGCAGAAGGTGCTGGTGATAGGCGCAGAGCGCCTCACCCAGTTGCTGGACTGGGCCAAGCGCGACACCGCAGTGCTGTTTGGCGACGGCGCCGGCGCCGTGGTGATAGAGGCGAGCGAGCAGAAGAGCGGCCTGATTGCCAGCAAGCTCGGCTGTGACAGCGAGGCGCGGGAGATACTGCACGTGCCGAACTTCGGCACCGATCGGGTGCGTTTCGCCGACATCGACGGTCTCTTCACCTTCAACTTCGAGGGGCAGGAGATCTTCAAGCGCGCCGTGCGCGGCATGGGCGAGGCCACAGGTGCCGTGCTGGCCCAGGCCGGCATAGCCCCCGAGCAAGTCGACCTCATAGTCCCCCACCAGGCCAACGTGCGCATCATAGAGACCCTGGCCAAGCGGATGAACGCCCCCATGGAGAAGGTGATGGTCAACATAGAGCAGTACGGCAACACCTCCGCCGCCACCGTGCCCATCGCCCTGTGCGAGGCGCTGGAGCAGGGCCGGGTCAAGCCAGGCAGCCACCTGCTGACCGCCGCCTTCGGTGCCGGCCTGACCTGGGGCGCCGCCCTCATCAAATGGGGCGAGCGCGTCACCCCCCTAGGCCAATGTGACGAGGAGCTGCCCTCCTGCGAGCAGAGCGCCCTCGAGCTCATCGCCCACGCGGTTCAGGGCTGCCAGCAGGCACGCACCTCAGACGCCTGAGCCTCGCCACTGCCACCCTTTCCCGCATAAAAAAGAGGAGCCCATCGTGGCTCCTCTGTCCATGCCCTCCCTGCCGGCCTCCTCGGACATCGACATAAAAGTCATTGAAAAGCGTGAATTTTGAGCGAAACATATCAAAAAATAACCAGTTGACACTTTTTTGTCGTCAGAATGCGGCCTAGGGGTTCACAAGCTTGCCGGATCTGGTAGTATGCGGCCTCGCACTTGGGGAGGGGTTCCCGAGCGGCCAAAGGGATCAGACTGTAAATCTGACGGCTCTGCCTTCGAAGGTTCGAATCCTTCTCCCTCCACCATTCAAGTGCGCCAAGTAAGTAAAAAATCAGGAAAATACCCCGTGGAGGGGTTCCCGAGCGGCCAAAGGGATCAGACTGTAAATCTGACGGCTCTGCCTTCGAAGGTTCGAATCCTTCTCCCTCCACCATCTTCCTGCATTGCGTGAAAGGCCTGTAAAAAGTAGTACCCCTGTGGAGGGGTTCCCGAGCGGCCAAAGGGATCAGACTGTAAATCTGACGGCTCTGCCTTCGAAGGTTCGAATCCTTCTCCCTCCACCATCCTTCAGAAAACCCGGCCTGGCGCCGGGTTTTCGCTTTTCTGGAAAGACTCCATTCGGCACTGTCAGATCTGACAATTGCCCTGCCCCCGATTTTTCGAAACAGTGGACTCCTCACCGTCAGGAGCCGCCTCACATGTTTGCAATCTGGGATGAAACCGGCCAGGAGCAGGGCTTGAGCCTGCCCCAACTGCAGCAACGACTGCGCCATTATCAGGGTGACGTCATGGTGCGCTATCTCAACCGCCTCGGCCTGTCGACGACCCTGTTCCTGACCATCCATCAGGGCCAGGCCTACCAACGCTTCAAGGCCGGCACACCGCCACTGGACTGGGAGTGGCTGGCCCAGGCCATGCATGGCACGCCCCTCCTTGATGCCGGAGACCATCAGCTGGAACACGCTCTTCGTTGACACCTCACCCGACCTCCCTTGAGCCCGTTTCATCACGGGCCCCTGCAGCCTGACGGATCTCCGTCGCGGCCCTCCAGTCCGGCCCCTGCCCACTCGAGTGGTCGGTTGATTATCAGACAATTCCTACAGCTGCCGGGTGGCTGCGCCCTGTATTATGCGCAGCCATCCATCGCCATCAGGTGAGAGCCATGTTTGCGTTCAAAGAAGAGGATCCGATGAGTGCCATGGCAACGATGGCCATGGCGGATGTCGCCGTTCCCTTTTACCAGCCGATCATAGGTCGGGACCGTCAGGTCAAGGGGTATGAGGCGCTGGCCAGGCGCTGGGATCCGGTGGCCCAGTGTTACAAAGGCATCGATTTTGCCTCCCTCAACCAGGACGAATCCCTGCATCTGGATATCGTCATGCTCAGGGCCATCATGAGGGATCTGCCTGTCCTGGCGAAGGGGGGGCCCTATACGCTCTCCATCAACCTCAACCCGGCGCTCTCCAGCCCGACCTATCAGAACCTGTTGCTGCTGGTGCTGGTGCAGGCACGCAAGGTGGGGATCGACATCTGGTTCGAGGTGCTGGAATACGCCCGGCTGGAGAGCCAGTACAGGGAGTTGATAGAGGTGCTGCGCGCCCATGGCGCCCACATCGCCTGCGATGACTTCGGCTCCCTGGAGTGCAACTTTCAGCGCCTGATGGCCCTGCCCTACGAGGTAGTCAAGCTGGACCGCTCCCTGCTGCTGCAGGCGGCGCGCACCTCTCACGCCTTCAAGATGCTGGTGGGTCTGGTGGCCTACCTGCAGCGACTCGGCATGGCCGTGGTGTGCGAAGGGGTGGAGACCCAGACCCATATCGAGATAGCGAACCGACTCGGCTGCGACTATCAGCAGGGCTACGCCTACGCCATGCCCTCCCCCCTCTCCCGCTGGTCCTGAACGGAGCGCTGGGCCTTGAAGGGGGAAACACGGGCACATTCCCCATGAAATCCGGCAGGGTGCTGCCATTTCCCTTGGAATGATGGCAGGCTGTCACGGCAACAATGACTCCAAGGCCCCAGATCCCATGGTTCGCTTCGCTACCTTCAACCTCTCCTTCGATCGCACCGCCCCCGGCATGCTCTCCGGCGAACTGGCGCTGGACCGCGCCGCCCAGGATGCACTGCTGGCCCGCTACCAGGACGGCGACGCCAGCCTCGGCAAGGCCGAGGTCACCCAGGCCAAAAACGTGCAGCAGATCCGCAATATCGCCGAGATAGTGCAGCGCACCCGGCCGGATGTCTTCCTGCTCAACGAATTCGACAATGACGGCAAGGGGGAGAGCACAACCGATCTCAAGGCCTTCAACGACAACTACCTGGCCCACGCCCAGCACGGCGAGGTGAAGGCCATCAGCTACCCTGTGATGCAGAATTTCGCCACCAACACAGGGCTGATGAGCGGCCATGACCTCAACCTGGATGGCAAGCGCAACAACGGGCCGGACGACGCCTGGGGCTTTGGCAACTACCACGGCCAGTACGCCTTCGCCCTGATGTCGAAGTATCCCATCGACACCAAGGGAATCCGCACCTTCCAGCACTTCAAGTGGAAGGACATGCCGGGCGAGACGAACCCCGTCATCGACGACTGCAACAACCCCAGGGCGCCGATCCCGGCCGGTCGCCAGTGCGGCGATGCCTGGTATGACGCCGCGACCTGGGAGCAGTTCCCGCTCTCCTCCAAGAATCACGCCGACGTGCCGGTGCGCATCAAGCAGGGCAACAAGGAGGTGGTGGTCCACTTCCTCATCTCCCACCCCACGCCCCCCATCTTCGGCAATGCGGCACGCCACAACGTCAAGCACAACAGGGCCGAGGTCGCCTTCTGGCAAGACTATGTGGAGAGCGCCAGCTACATGGTGGACGACGCCGGCAAGGCGGGCGGCCTGCCACAGGGTGCCCGCTTCGTCATCGCCGGGGATCTCAACGCCGATCCCCAACTTGGCGACGGCGATCTCAGTGCCATCCAGGACTTGCACAACCATGTGCTGGTCAATCAGGCGGTCACCAACGGCGCCCTGATCCCGGTGAGCCAGGGGGGCCCCGAGTGTCTCGCCAGCCAGCCGGATCAGTGCAAGCGCAACAACAACAGGCCGACCCCGGAGCGCATCACCAGCAGCAGCGGCCTGCAGCTCGATCACCTGATCCCCTCCGCCAACCTCAATGCCATCGCCTCGGGGATGTTCTGGCCCGCCAGCTTCGAGCCCGGCTACCACCTGGTGTATGACGCCAAGCTCGGCATCGCCAAGGGGGTGAGCTCGGATCACCGCCTGGTGTGGGTGGACTTTGAACTGGACCAGTGATGTTCAGGAGCACGCAATGAAAAGCGGGACCATGATGGCCCCGCTTTTTTTTGCCTCTGGCGCTACACCAGCTTCTCCACCCGGGCTGGCAGGCCCTGGCGCGCCGAGGAGCCGATGGCCCAGTCCACCAGGGGGTAGCGGCCGTGACGGCTGGGATCCAGCACCGCCAGATCGTTGAGGTTCACCCCGGCGCCGCGCAGGGCACTGGCCACCACCTCCTTACCGTCGACCCAATGCGCCCGCGCCCCCAGCTCCTTGTGACCGAAGCCGTGCTCGATGGCGATGGCATCTTCCTGCACCCCGGCCACGCACTCGGCCAGCCCGATCACGCTGCCATTGGGGGTACTGACCCGCACCCTGTCCCCGCTCACTATGCCAAGGCGGGCCGCCGTCTGGACGTTGAGCCGCACCCCGTTGCTGGGGTGCACCTGGCGCAGGCGATCCGAGCCTATGCTCATGGAGCTCATGGTGTGGGACTTGTAGCTGGTGAGCAGCAGGGGCCACTGGGCCGGCTTGAACGCCTCCTTGAGCGGCGTGCCATCCGCGAGCTGGGGGCGGAAGAAGCGCGGGGTGCCGCTCAAAAACTGGCCGCTCTGGCTGTGGCGCCGGCTACCCACCGCCGGGTTCCACAGCATCAATGGCTTGGGCCAGCGCTTGCTCGGCTGACCCGATTCATCGCGCCCCTTGGCCACCGGCTCGAAGCGCCCGCCGCGGGCGAAGAGATAGGCGGCGCGGCCCGCCTCCTCCGCGCTCAGGGTGGTATTCAGCACAGGCAGGATCCGTTCCACCCCGGACCAGGCGAGATCCTCGGCCCCTATGGGCGGCACCGGCTCGCCGAGATAGGCGACGTTGGCCGCCCCATAGAGGGAGAAGTCCGCCGCCTTGTGAAGACCGTGCAGCTTGCCATCCGCCCCTTTGAGGGCCCCCTCGCCAAAGCCCGGCAGGCCGAGGCGTTTGGCCACCGCGATAAAGAAGGACTCCATGCAGACCGGATCCCCCGAGGCGGTCTTGGCGACGCGAGGCTCCACCACGGGCCAGCGGCCGGTAGAGACCTTGGTCATGACCCCGTGCCAGGCGGTGGCCCAGCCCCAGGACTCGTAGGTCAGGGTGTCCGGCACTATGTAGTCCGACAGCGCCGAGGATTCGTTGATGAAGCTGTCGATGCTGACAATAAGCGGCAGCACGGCAGGGTCCTTGAGCTGCTCCCCTATGGCATGGCTGAGCCCCGCCTGACCGTAGAGGGGGTTGCCCATGTGGTTGATCCAGGCCTTGGCGCGGTATGGATAACCGCTCACCGCCGCGGTCAGGTGCTCGCCGAGCAGGGGCCCGGAGAGTGGGAACCAGGGCTCGTGGGCCGGATAGGGGTTCTGCCCCGCCTCGCGCTTGCGGCGATATTCCGAGGTCTGCTCGTAGGGGAACTTGGAGCGGGACAGGAAGACCCCGGCGGGTTTGACCATGCCGGGGAAGCTCGCCAGATCGTAGCGCGGCCCGGCGCCGAAGGGGTCGAACTTGCCGCCGCTCGCCACGGCGCCGCCCCGGGCATTGAGGTTTCCTATCATGGCATTGAGCATCATGATGGCCCAGGCCGTGTAGAAGCCGTTGGCGCTCATGGTGCCGCCATGGGTGATCACCGCCGCCCGGGTGCCGTGGCTGGTGAACTCCCGCGCCAGCTCCTTGATGTCGCCCA
Organism: Aeromonas sp. S16(2024); assembly: GCF_041403065.1. Lineage (NCBI taxonomy): Bacteria > Pseudomonadati > Pseudomonadota > Gammaproteobacteria > Aeromonadales > Aeromonadaceae > Aeromonas > Aeromonas sp. S16(2024). The sequence goes on from NZ_JBGLQX010000004.1 coordinate 46,985, forward strand.
CCGGCACGGCGCACTCGGCACTGTATTGCTCGAGACTCATCTCCCGGCTCGCCTCGGCCAGCAGCTGGAAGCTGCTCTTGACCGCCAGCGGCCCGCCCGGGGTCGGAACGCTTAGCGCCACCCAGAGCCGGGCCCGCTCGCAGCGGCCGGCCGGTGTCAGCTCGTCGCTCCCCTCTTCGACCACCAGCACCGCATCCCCCTCGCCATAGGCCTCGCCCTCAAAGGGCAGCCCGAGATCGCTTGATCGCAGCATCTGGCCGAAGCGGGGGTGGGATTGGTCGCAGACAACCAGATGGCTGGCGTTGCAAAAGCCACGATAGCCGGCCCGCTCGGCGGCCTCGGCATTGGGGGCCGCCAGGAAGGGTTCGGCGTAGCGCTCGTTGTCGATGATCCAGCGCAGCATGGCCATGGCCAGGGCCGAGTCCGTGGCGGGCCTGATGGGCAGCCAGCGGTTGGCGGGGGCAGACGGCAGGTTCACCGTGTTCGGCAGGCTGGGGGCCACCACCACATAGGAGAAGGGCTTGCCCTCACGCGCCCGGTTCGCCGCCAGCTGGCGGGACTGGCGTTTGAAGGGGTTGCCGGACTGCTGGGGAGAGGTGCCCATAAACAGCAGGAAGTCGCTCTCGTCCCAGTCGGGCTTGAGGTGGGCGTTCTTCTCCAGATCGTCCAGCAGGGCGCCGGCCCCGACCCTGTACGACAGGCCGCAGTAGGCGCCGTGGTTCGCGAAGTTGCGGGTGCCGAAGCTGTTGAAGGTGAAGCGCTTGATGAGGGCATCGCGCCCCTCGTCCGAGGCGTTGCTCACCAGCAACTGGTTGGCCCTGGGGCCGTATTCCGGGTTGGCGGGATCCAGCGGCTCAGCCAGGTTGCGGATGGCTCTGAGCCCTTCAACCTGGCCCTCCCCGAACAGATCGCCCCCCTCCACCACCTCCTCGATCAGCTGCTCGAAGGAGATGCTCTGCCAGCGACCGCTGCCACGGGGGCCGACCCGCTTGAGGCAGCGGGTGACCCTGTGGGGGCTATCGAGCTGCTCCAGCATGGCGTTGCCCCGGGCGCAGGCGGTGGAGCGTCCCTCCAGCCCCCCTTCCTGATAGCCGCTGGTAGCGATCAGCGCCTGCTTGACCGGCGTCTTGAAATCGATGTGGTGCAGGGCCGAGAGGGGGTGATAGGGGTTGCCGAGGATGCGCACTATCTTGTCGCTCTCGTTGTCGATGCGGGCCCGCACCCCGCACAGTGTCCAGCAGCCGAGGCACATGGTGTTGGCGAGGCGCTGGTTCGGGTTGGGGTGAAGCTCCCCCTGCTCGTCGACCCTGTACTCCACCGCCAGAGAGTTGCCGTGGATGGGATCCCGGGTCGGCTTGCCCGAGCTGCCGGTGGCCACCCCGCTCGCCACCTGCTTGAGGGTGTCGCTGTAACCGGCCACGAAGAGCCCTGTGCCCCCGGCAATGGCGGCCCCTTTGAGAAACTTGCGCTTGCTGTGATCCATCAGAGTGCCTCGCGAGCGGAATGGGTGGTGGCTGCCTGGGTGGCAGATGAGTGTGTGACGGATGGCAGAGCCGGGGCGCGCACCAGCTCTGAGAGCGCCACCAGCAAGGCCAGCAGCAGGCCGAAGGTGCCCAGGATGCCGAGCACCCCGGCCGGCCCCCAGGCTATCTGGTAGAGATAGACGCCGGCCCCGTATTTCGGGACCAGCTGCCCCTGGATAAGCACCAGCCAGCGCAGGCCCCACACCAGGTGCAGTGCCAGCAGCCCCAGGCCCCAGGTTTGCAGGCGCAAAGAGAATCGGTGCCCCGCCAACAGCAGCAGGCCGAGCAGGCCCAGGGTCAGCAGCAGCCAGTGGGCCGCCAGCCGCCAGCTCGGATCCAGCCGATAGAGGGCACTCGCCTCCGCCGCCGAGGCGCCCCCAAAGAGGGCCCAGCCCAGCAGGGAGAGGGCGAGCAGCGCCAGGGTCGGGCGGATCTGGCGTAGCAGCCCCGCCTCCGTACGTTGCTGCCAGCCCGCCAGCAGGCGGTTGAGCAGCAGCAGGGCGCTCTGGGCCGCCAGCAGGGCGCTCAGTGCCAGCAGCCAGGGGAGCCAGGGGCTGTGCCAGAGGGGCCGCGCCGCTACCGCCATGGTCTCCAGACCTGTGTAGAGGGCGATGCTGAGCCCGCTCAAAGCCGCCATCAAAGCCAGCGGTTTGAGCCAGGGGTCGCTGGGCCAATGTCCCAGGCAGAGCAGCCGCGCCAGGGCAGCCACCCTGTCATGCTCCTCGCCGCGCCGGGCCAGGGCGGGCCTGAGCAGCAGCCAGCCGAGCAGCATGGAGAGCAGGCTGAACAGCGGCAGCAGGTAGGCGCCATACCACATGACGGAGGTGAAGCGGGTCTGGGCGTAGAAGTGCCAGGCCCGGGCGGGCTGGTGCAGGTCTGCCGTCAGGGCGATGGGGGCCACCAGGCCGGCTGCCACCATCAGCACGGCGGCCAGGGTCTGCAGCCGCCGATCCGGCTCCTTGCGCCACAGGCTCGCCGCCCCTAGCCAGAGGGCCCCATAGGCGAGGCCGATGAGGAAGAAATATTGCACCGCCCAGGGCAGCCAGGTGATGGGTTGCTCCGGGGCCAGCAGTTCATGAATGGTCATGGGCTATCTCCTTGCCGTCGTCGCCGAGCAGGGTGCGCTGCGCCGGATGGCCGTCGATCTTGCTGACGAAAGCCTCATCCATGCCGAGATAGAAGACCCGCGGCTGGGTGTGGGCCTCGGGCTTGAGCACCTTGAGGGCGGGCTCATGTTCGCGCAGCAGTCTGCTGATCCGGCTCTTGGGATCGTTCAAGTCCCCTATGATGCGCGCCTCGCCGACGCAGCTCTCCACGCAGGCGGGCAAGAGCCCCGCCTCCAGCCGGTGGGCGCAGAAGGTGCACTTGTCGGCGGTGTTGGTCTCGTGGTTGATGAAGCGGGCGTCGTAGGGGCAGGCCTGCACACAGTAGCCGCAGCCGACGCACCAGTCGTTGTTGACCACCACTATGCCGTCGTCGCGCTGGAAGGTGGCGCCTGTGGGGCAGACATCGAGGCAGGCGGGCTCGGCGCAGTGGTTGCACAGCCTCGGCAGCATCAAGAGGGAGGCGGGGGCCTCGAGGGCCGCCACATCGCTCACCTCGTATTGGCTCACAGTGGTGCGAAACTGGCCGAGGGGGGGCTGGTTTTCGATGGTGCAGGCCACGGTGCAGGCCTGGCAACCGACGCAGCGGCGCAAGTCGATCAGCATGCCGTAACGCTTGCGCCCGTCCCCGCGGCTGATGGCCGCCCGCCCATTGCAGGGAACGGGGACGGGCTGGGCCTGAACTTGGGCCTGAGTCACGGGGATCAGGGCCGCCCCTGCGGTGAGGGCGGCGATTCCGGATAACAATCGGCGCTTGCTGAGCTCCATGGCGTCTTTCCTTCTGCTGAGCTGGCTTCCCCGAAAGGGGGGTTGGGCCGATTGTCCGCAACGCAGCAAGTCGCCTCTATTGTGGTTTTCCACATACCGGGAGCCGGGTTGATCCAGCGCAATAAAACCGGCCCCATAACCGCCAAACTGTGACCAAAGCCCCATTCGTCACCCATCACGGCGCCAGGGCGACCCAGCACATCGCCCCGGTGATAGACTGGCCTCCCCATCAGCCGCCCAAGGAGAGCGCCCTGTTCCGTCACGCCCCCTCATCGCCCGCCCGCAAGCCCCTGCTGGCCCTGTTGCTCTGGCTTGGCGTCGCCCCCGCCCTGGCAGAGCCTGTGCCGCCCCAGACAGCGTCGGCGCTGGCCCGGAGCGAGCCGGTGCGAGCCTTGGCCGAGCCGGTCCGAATAGGGGTGCTGGCGACTCGCGGCCCGGCGCTTGCGAAGACCCAGTGGCAGCCGCTGATGGGCTGGCTGGACGAGCGCGTGCCAGAGCGGCGCTTCGCGCTGGTGCCCCTGGAGCTCGACGCGCTGGCCGAGGCCGTCGCACAGAACAGGCTCGACTTTGTCATCACCAACCCGGGCCAGTCGGTCAGCCTGTCGCGCCAGTATCCGCTGGCCTGGCTCGCCACCCTCAAGAGCCCGGCGGGGGGTGACAACCTCGCCATAGGCGCCGCCCTGGTGGTGCGCGCCCATGCCCCCTACCGGCACTGGCAGGATCTCGAGGGACAGCCGGTTGCCGCCGTGTCGGAGAACGCCTTCGGCGGCTACCTCGCCTACCGCTTCGAGGCAGACGAGCAGGGGATCAGGCTGGAGCGCTTCTTCTCCGCCGTGCGCTTCACCGGCTTCCCCCTGGACAGGCTCATCGAGCAGCTGGCGGCAGGGGACGTCGCCGCCGCCATAGTGCCCGTATGCCAGCTGGAGCGCATGGTGCGGGAGGGCAAGGTCGCCGACTCGGATTTTCGGGTGCTGGACAACCAGGCGCCGGCGGGCTTTGGCTGCCAGAGCTCGACCCGGCTCTACCCTAACTGGGCCTTCGCCAAGACGGAGCAGGCCTCCCCTGCGCTCGCCCTGGCGGTGACCCGAGCACTGTTCGATCTGCCAGCAGACAGCGAGGCGGCCATGGCCGCCGATTCGGCGGGCTGGACAGTGCCCACCAGCCAGCTCAGCATCGACCGCCTGCTCAAGGCGCTGGATCGCCACCCCCTGCAGGGGCCCTGGTGGCAATCGGCCTGGCACTGGCTGCGCCAGCATCAGCAGTGGGGCTGGGGCGCCCTGGCGCTGGTGCTGCTGCTCGGCGGTCACCACCTGCTGTTGCAATACCTGTTCAACCGCAGCCAGCGCCGACTGCTCGCCACCCGCCAGCAACTCGAGGAGAAGGGGCGCCAGCTAGAGCAGGCCAGACGCCTCGCCGAACTCGGTGAACTCGGCGCCAACGTGGCCCACGAGATCAACCAGCCCCTCACCGCCATCGCCAACTACAGCCAGGGTGCCCTGCTGCGCCTGGCGAGGCAGGGGCAGGATCCTGCCACGGCCGCATCACAGGAACCCCTGCGCCAGGCCCTGGAGCAGATTGGCCTGCAGGTCCAGCGCATCACCCAGACAGTCAACCGGCTGAGATCCCGGCTGCAAAAGCGCCCCCGCCAAGCCGAGCCCACGGATCTGGTCGCCCTGGTGGAGGGCCTGCAACCCCTGCTCGGTCAGATGCTGGGCCCCCTCGGCGTCACCTTCACACTGCGCTGGCAGGGGCAGCCGCGCCTGCTCCCCCTGGATGGTACCGGGGTGGAGCAGTTGCTGATGAACCTCATCAAGAATGGCGCCGAGAGCGCGGCCCGAACGGACGGCCCGGCGGCGCAAAGGGCTGAGCCGGGCCGGGTCGAGCTGCTTGTCTCCTTCGAGGCGGCGCTATTGGTCCTGGAGATCCGCGACAACGGCCCTGGCCTCAGGATGCCAGAGGCCTGGCTGCAGCAGGCGTTTCACAGCGACAAGGACGATGGCATGGGGCTGGGGCTCGCCATCTGCCGGGACGTGGTCGAGTGTCATCGCGGCCAGCTCGCCTTGAGCAACCTGAGCCCCCATGGCTGCCTGGCCCGGGTGACCCTGCCCGCCCCTCGGCAGCGGCTTGAGGCCGCTTCCGATTTCAATCCAAGGAGCTGACATGCAGTCCACTGACCGCCCTCCCCTCTATCTGGTCGATGACGACCAGGCCGTGCTCGACTCCCTGCGCTTCATGCTGGAGAGCTGCGACGAGCGGCAGCTGCGCTGCTTTGCCGACGGCGAGCGCTTCCTGGCAGAGGTCGATCTGCGCCTGCCCGCCTGCCTCATCCTGGATTGCCGCATGCCGGGACTGTCGGGCCCCGAGGTGCAGCAGCGGCTGAAGGCGGCCCAAAGCCCCATCGCCATCCTGTTTCTCACCGGCCACGGCGAGGTACCCCTGGCGGTGGAGTCCCTAAAACAGGGGGCGGTGGATTTCTTGCAAAAGCCGGTGCAGCTGGCCCCTTTGCTCGCCGCCATAGCGCGGGCCGAGCAGGGGACCCTGGCCGCGGCGGCGCGTCTTTCCCATCGGGCGGCCTTTGAGCGGCTCACCCCCCGCGAGCACCAGCTGTTGCAACTCATCGCCCGGGGCCACAAGAACCAGCAGATAGCGCAAGATCTCTGCATCTCGGTGCGCACCGTCGAGGTGTGCCGCGCCAGCCTGATGAGGCGACTAGAGGTCGATTCCCTGGCCGAGCTGATGCTGCGCTATGCGGCGGTCAATGGGCAGCCCTGAATGGCTCACGCCATGGGCAAACCCCGGGGCACAAAACGCGGCGAGATCACACACTTGGCGCCGCCTTGGGGGTAGAGTAACCCCTTCCCTTTATCAGGACGGACCGAGGTCCTGCGCATTATTTCGAGGAGACTTCATGGAACTGCTTCTGCTCAGCAATGGCAAAACTACCGAACACCCGGGCCTGCTCGGCTGGGCCCGCGACCGGGTGCAGGCCCTGCTCGCCCGCAAACAGGTCAAGCGCATCCTGCTCATTCCCTATGCGGTGATCCGCAGCGACTGGGATGCCCGTGCCCAGGATCTCACCGAGAGCCTGGGGGTGGAGGCCATCAGCATCCACCAGTTCGACGATCCCGTGGACGCCATCAACCAGGCAGACGCCATCTTCATCAGTGGCGGCAACACCTGGCGCCTGAACCAGCTGCTGCACGAATACGGTCTCATCGTGCCCATACAGCGGGCCGTGCGTGAACGGGGCGTGCCCTATGTGGGCTGGAGCGCCGGTTGCAACGTGGCGACCCCGAGCATCCGCACCACCAACGACATGCCGGTGTGCAGCGCCGCCGTGCTGCCGGCGCTGGGCCTGTTCCCGCTGCAGATCAATCCCCACTATCTGGATGCCAGCATCAGCGGCCACATGGGGGAGACCCGGGATGAGCGGCTCGCCGAGTTCTGCGCCATCAACCCGAGCGAATCCGTGGTGGCCCTGCGGGAGGCCAGCCTGTTGCAGATCAGCGGCGAGAGCAGCGGCGAGACCGTCGAGTACTGGAGCGTGCGCGGCGAAGGCTTCAAGATCTTCAAGCACGGCGAGGCGATCCAGGAGTATGAGGACGCCCGGCCACTGGCCGCGCTGACGCCGTTTCAGCCCCGCGACTGACGCCATGAGAAACGAACCTATGTGAGCGATCACGGGATTTGCCATGCTGTGGGGGCAAGGGTTATCCCTTGCTCCTTGTTTTTCGATGGGAGAAGGCCATGACAGTAAGGATCGAACACGACAGCTTCGGTGATATCGAAGTCCCGGCGGCGCGGCTCTGGGGGGCCCAGACCCAGCGCTCCCTGCACCATTTCAACATCTCGGGGGAGCGCCAGCCCATGGAGATCATCCATGCCCTCGCCCGCATCAAGTCCGCCTGCGCCAGGGTGAACCATGCCCTGGGGCTGCTGCCCGCCCGCAAGGCCCAGGCTATCATGGCCGCCGCCGACGAGGTGCTGTGCGGCCTGCACGATGCCGAGTTTCCCCTGATGGTGTGGCAGACCGGCTCAGGCACCCAGACCAACATGAACCTCAACGAGGTGCTGGCGAACCGCGCCAGCGAGCTGCTTGGCGGCGAACGGGGAGAGGCGCGGCTGGTGCACCCCAACGACGAGGTGAACAAGAGCCAGTCCAGCAACGACGTCTTCCCCAGCGCCATGAACCTGGCGGCCGTCACCGCCATCACAGGCCAGCTGCTGCCTGCTCTCATCACCCTCAAACAGACCCTGGCCGACAAGGCCGCCGCCTTCGACGACCTCGTCAAGATTGGCCGTACCCATTTGCAGGACGCCACCCCCCTCACCCTGGGTCAGGAGATCTCCGGCTGGGTCGCCCAGCTCGCGCAAGGGGAGCGCCACCTGAATGCAGCCCTGCCCCATCTGTGTGAGCTGGCCCTCGGCGGCACCGCGGTCGGCACCGGTCTCAACTGCCCGCCCGGCTTTGCCGAGGCGGTGGCAAGCACCCTGGCACAGCAGACCGGCTTGCCCCTGGTGAGTGCCCCTAACAAGTTCGAGGCCCTGGCGGCGAGCGATGCCCAGGTCCATGCCCATGGCGCCCTCAAGACGCTGGCGGCTTCTCTCATGAAGATCGCCAACGACGTGCGCTGGCTGGCAAGCGGCCCCCGCAGCGGGCTGGGGGAGCTCAGCATCCCGGAGAACGAACCCGGCTCCTCCATCATGCCGGGCAAGGTCAACCCGACCCAGAGCGAGGCGCTCACCATGCTCTGCGCCCAGGTGATGGGCAACGACGTGGCCATCAACATCGGCGGTGCCAGCGGCAACTTCGAGCTCAACGTGTTCAGGCCGATGATCGCCTACAACTTCCTGCAAAGCGTGCGGCTCTTGGCGGATGGCATGCAGAGCTTCCACGATCACTGCGCCCTCGGCCTCGCTGCGAACCGGGCGCGCATCGACGAGCTGCTGGCCCGCTCCCTGATGCTGGTGACGGCCCTCAACCCCCACATCGGCTATGACAAGGCCGCCGAGATTGCCAAACTGGCCCACCACCAGGGGCTGACGCTGCGGGAGGCGGCCATCGCCTCCGGCCACCTCACGGCCCAGCAGTTCGATGCCTGGGTGGTGCCCGCCGACATGGTAGGGCGGCATCCATAAGCTATCTCAGCCCCCAGCAACCCGATGCCCGGGTCATACCGGCGGAAATGGTAGGGCGGCAGCTATAAGCCAAGTTGCCTTGGGCCATCTCGGCCCCCAGGAGTCCGATGTCTGGATCCTTCCCGGCGAGATGGCGGGATGGCAGCCATAGGTCATCTCAGCCCCCGGGAGTCAGATGCCGGTGCTCCCCAGATGGTGGGACCAGGTAAATGGAGGTGGTTTAAAACAGAAGGGGCGCCGCGGCGCCCCTTCTCATTCACAGGCAAGGGCTCAGCTCTTGCTCTGGCAGTTGAACATCCAGCGGGTGCCAAACCTGTCCACCAGAGAACCGAAATAGTCGCCCCAGAACATCTCCTGCAACGGCATCTCCACCTGGCCGCCCTCCCCCAGGGCCGCAAACAGACGGTCGGTCTCGGCCCGGCTGTCCGGCTCCAGGTTGAGGTAACTGTTGTTGCCCTGCACCAGGGTGAACCCCATGCTGGCGGGGGCGTCCGTGCCCATCAGCACGTGGCCGCCCAAGATGGCGAGCTCCACATGCATCACCAGATCGCCATCCTCCTGTGACAGGGGCGGCTGGCCCGGGCAGCCGGGGGACTCCTTGAATCTGTGGATGGGGCCGCTGAACTCGCCGCCGAACACCTCGCGGTAGAAGAGGAAGGCCGCCTCCGTCTCCCGGGCAAAATTGAGATAGGTACTGACACGCGCCATGATGATCTCCCTGGTCATTGATAGCGGATTTCGAGGCCAGCTATCAGCATAGAAGAGCCAACGCCACCCAGGTCGTTCACTACCCCCGTGAGTCCTAAGTGGTGCTTCCCCCCGTTTCCCCATGAGTACCTGGCTGATATTTCATGAAAAAAGAGCAACCCGGATACATCAAGGGTTGCACCCCACCTCCCATCCCAGAAACATGCATACAACCTATTAATATTTCGGTGAAAAGCTGTATTTAGCCCTATTTTCATGATCAATCTGCCGAGCCATTTGGCATAGAAGAATTCAACAATGTAGCCGGGACATTAAAAATTCTTGCTTGAAGGTTGCACCTGGTTGCGCCATTCTCGGCAAAATTTAACCGTCCGGTAATATTGTTACCTTCTAGACACAGGAAGTCCCATGGCCACTACCACCCTCGGCGTTAAACTCGATGAAGCGACCCGCGACCGTCTCAAGCAGGCCGCCCAGACCCTGGACCGCACCCCCCACTGGCTGATCAAGCAGGCGATCTTCACCTATCTGGAGCAGTTGGAGCGGGGCCTGACCCCGCCCGAGCAGTCCGGTCTGGCCGCTGCCGCCGGGGAAGAGGCCATCGAGACCCTCACCGAGCAGGGGATCCAGGTCTTCCTCGAGTTTGCCGAGAGCATCTTGCCGCAGTCCGTGCTGCGCGCCGCCATCACCTCCGCCTATCGCCGCCCCGAGACCGAGGCCGTGCCCATGCTGCTGGAGCAGGCCCGCCTGCCCAAGGAGAAGGCCGAGGCCACCCAGAGGCTCGCCTTGAGCATCGCCGAGAAGCTGCGCAACCAGAAGAGCGCCAGCGGCCGTCAGGGCCTGGTGCAGGGTCTGCTGCAGGAGTTCTCCCTCTCCTCCCAGGAAGGGGTGGCCTTGATGTGTCTGGCGGAGGCGCTGCTGCGCATCCCCGACAAGGCGACCCGCGATGCCCTGATCCGCGACAAGATAAGCGGTGGCAACTGGAGCCAGCATCTGGGCCAGAGCGCCTCCCTGTTCGTCAACGCCGCCTCCTGGGGCCTGCTCATCACCGGCAAGCTGGTGGCCACCCACAACGAGGCTGGCCTCAACAGCTCCCTCAAGGGGCTGATCGGCAAGGGGGGCGAGCCGCTGATCCGCAAGGGTGTGGACATGGCGATGCGCCTGATGGGGGAGCAGTTCGTCACCGGCGAGACCATAGCCGAGGCGCTGGCGAACGCGGGCAACATGGAAAACAGGGGCTTTCGCTACTCCTACGACATGCTGGGGGAAGCGGCCCTCACCGAGGAGGATGCCAAGCGCTATCTCGCCTCCTACGAGCAGGCCATCCACGCCATCGGCAAGGCCTCCCATGGCCGCGGCATCTATGAGGGCCCGGGCATCTCCATCAAGCTCTCCGCCCTGCACCCGCGCTACAGCCGCGCCCAGTACGATCGCGTCATGGAAGAGCTCTACCCCACCCTGCTGGGGCTGACCCAGCTCGCGAGGCAGTACGACATCGGCATCAACATCGACGCCGAGGAGGCCGATCGGCTGGAGATCTCTCTGGATCTCTTGGAGAAGCTCTGCTTCGACCCGTCTCTCGCGGACTGGAACGGCATCGGCTTCGTCATCCAGGCCTATCAGAAGCGCTGCCCCTATGTGATCGACTACGTCATCGATCTTGCCAAGCGCAGCCGTCACCGCCTGATGATCCGGCTGGTGAAGGGCGCCTACTGGGACAGCGAGATCAAGCGCGCCCAGCAGGATGGCCTGGAGGGTTACCCCGTCTATACCCGCAAACCCTACACCGATGTCTCCTATCTCGCCTGCGCCCGCAAGCTGCTGGCGGTGCCCGAGTCCATCTATCCCCAGTTCGCCACCCACAACGCCCATTCGCTGTCGGCCATCTACCAGCTGGCGGGGCAGAACTACTACCCGGGCCAGTACGAGTTCCAGTGCCTGCACGGCATGGGTGAGCCGCTCTACGAACAGGTGGTCGGCAAGGTCGCCGACGGCAAGCTGGGTCGCCCCTGCCGCATCTATGCGCCGGTCGGCAGCCACGAGACCCTGCTCGCCTACCTGGTGCGCCGCCTGCTGGAGAACGGGGCCAACACCTCCTTCGTTAACCGCATCGCGGACAACAGCATCTCCCTGCAGGATCTGGTTCAGGATCCGGTACAGCAGATCGAGCAGATGGCCGCCCGTGAAGGCAGCCTGGGTCTGCCCCACCCGCGCATTCCCCTGCCCCGTGAGCTGTACGGTGAAGCTCGCCCGAACTCCGCCGGCCTGGACTTGGCGAACGAGCACCGTCTGGGGTCCCTGTCCGCCGCCCTGCTCGCCAGCACCAACACCGCCTATCAGGCCCTGCCCATGCTGGGTTGCGAGCTTGAGGCTTCCGGCACTCTCCAGCCCGTCGTCAACCCGGCGGATCACCGCGACGTCGTCGGTCAGGTGAGCGAAGCCACGATAGAGCTGGTGGACAAGGCTCTCGCCTGCGCCCTGGCCAGCGGGCAGATCTGGCAATCGACCCCGCCGGCCGAGCGGGCCGCCGTGCTGGAGCGCGCCGCCGATCTGATGGAATCCGAGCTGCAACCCCTGATGGGTCTGCTGGTGCGCGAATCCGGCAAGACCTTCGCCAACGCCATCGCCGAGGTGCGCGAGGCGGTGGACTTCCTGCGCTACTACGCCGCCCAGGCGCGCAACCACTTCGCCAACGAGAGCCACAGACCGCTCGGCCCCGTGGTCTGCATCAGCCCCTGGAACTTCCCGCTGGCCATCTTCAGCGGCCAGGTGTGCGCGGCGCTGGCAGCCGGCAATACGGTGCTCGCCAAGCCTGCCGAGCAGACCCCCCTCATCGCGGCGCAAGCGGTGCGTATCCTGCGTGAGGCCGGCGTCCCCGCCGGTGCGGTGCAACTGCTGCCGGGCCGCGGTGAAACCGTGGGCGCGGCCCTTATCGCGGACGAACGCGTGCGCGGCGTCATGTTCACCGGCTCCACCGAGGTGGCGGGCATCATCTCCCGCAACCTGGCCGGTCGCCTCGACGCCCAGGGCCGCACCATTCCCCTCATCGCCGAGACCGGCGGCCAGAACGCCATGATCGTCGACTCCTCCGCCCTGACCGAACAGGTGGTGATGGACGTCATCTCCTCGGCGTTCGACAGCGCCGGTCAGCGCTGCTCCGCCCTGCGGGTGCTGTGCGTGCAGGACGACGTGGCCGAACGGGTGATCCGCATGCTCAAGGGCGCCATGGCCGAGTACAAGGTCGGCAGCCCCGAGCACCTCTCCACCGACATAGGCCCTGTCATCGACGCCGAGGCCAAGGCCAACATAGAGCGCCACATCAAGGCCATGGGGGACAAGGGTCGCCGGGTGCACCAGATTGCCCGCACGCAGGAGGGCGCCTGCAGCCGCGGCACCTTCGTGCTGCCGACGCTCATCGAGCTCGACAGCCTGGATGAGCTGGGCCCGGAGGTGTTCGGCCCTGTGCTGCACCTGGTGCGCTACCCCCGTGCCAAGCTCGGCGAGCTGCTCGCGCAGATCAACGACAGCGGCTACGGCCTGACCCTGGGGGTCCATACCCGCATCGACGAGACCATAGCCCAGGTGGTCAACACCGCCAAGGTCGGCAACCTCTACGTCAACCGCAACATAGTGGGCGCCGTGGTCGGGGTGCAGCCGTTCGGCGGCGAAGGGCTCTCCGGCACGGGTCCCAAGGCGGGTGGCCCGCTCTACATGTACCGTCTGCTCGGGGCACGCCCGCAGGAGGCGGTGACCAGCCAGCTTCGCCAGGAGCCGGGGGCAACCCCGCAAGCCGAGGCCGCCAAACCGGCACTGCTGGCCTTGCGCGGCTGGGCGAGCAAGCAGGCCCCGGCACTGGTGGCCCTGTGCGATCGCTACGGCGAGCTGGCACTGAGCGGCCTGACCCAGCTGCTGGTCGGCCCCACCGGCGAGCGCAACAGCTACAGCCTGCTGCCCCGGGAGCGGGTGCTCTGTCTGGCCGCAGACGATAAAGAAGCCAAAACGGATCTGCTGGCCCAGCTGGCGGCCTGTCTGGCCGTCGGGACGCAAGTGCTGTGGCAGGACAATGCCCAGAACCGCACCCTGCTGACCAGCCTGCCCGGCGAGGTACAGGCGCGTATCCAGCTGGTGGCGGACTGGGCCAGCAGCGACATCGGCTTCGATGCCCTGCTGCACCACGGCGACTCGGATCAGCTGCGGGAAGTGGCCAAGCTGGCCGCCGCCCGTGCTGGTGCCATCGTCGGCGTGCACGGCCTGCACCGTGGCGAGACCGACATCCCCCTGGAGCGCCTGCTGATCGAACACGCCCTCTCGGTCAACACCGCCGCCGCCGGTGGCAATGCCAGCCTGATGACCATAGGCTAAGCACCACACACCGACAGAGACCCAGGCCCCGCAGACGCGGGGCTTGTTCTTTCGGCAATGGGATAAACGAGCATAAAAGAAGGCCGCCCTTATCGGGGCGGCCTTCTTGTTCTCCCTTCTCCCCTTGCGGGAGAAGGGTCGGGGATGAGGGGGGTTAAACGTACTCCATAAACACCCGGGAGGTGAGCTTGGTGATCAGCTCGTAAGGAATGGTGCCTATCTCCTCGGCGACCCGCTCCACCGGCAAGCCCTCGCCCCAGAGCACGGCCTCGTCGCCGGCCTTGTCGGTGGCGCCTGGGCCGAGATCCACAGTGGTCATGTCCATGGAGACCCGGCCCACCAGGGGGACTATGCGGCCATTGATCAGCACAGAGGTGCCGTTGGGTGCCATGCGCGGGTAGCCATCGCCATAGCCGATGGCGATGACGCCGAGCCGGGTATCCCGGCTCGACACCCAGTTGGCGCCATAGCCCACCGGCTCGCCCGCCTTGTGATCCCGCACCGCGATAAGCTGGGTCTTGAGGGTCATCACGGGTTTAAGATCGTAATCCGCCGCCACCGTGTTCGGGAAGGGGGAGACGCCGTAGAGGATGACGCCGGGGCGCACCCAGTCGCAGTGGGAGTCCGGCCAGGCCAGGATGCCCGCCGAGTTTGCCATGGCACGCTCGCCCTTGAGGGGCGCGGTCAGGCGGCTGAAGAGATCGATCTGCTCGCGGGTGGTGGCTTGCTCGAGCTCATCGGAGCGACTGAAGTGGGTCATGACGTTGAACGGCTGCACCACGTTCTTGCAGCGGGCCAGTCGCTCGATAAAGGCGGGCATCTCATCGGCCCGCACCCCGAGCCGGTGCATGCCGGTGTCGAGCTTGAGCCAGGCCACCACGGGAGCCGGCAACTCGGCTTGCTCCAGGGCCTCGAGCTGCTCCCAGGTGTGCACCGCGGTCTGCAGGTTGTTGGCCGCCAGCACCGGCAGATCGGCGCTCGAGAAGAAGCCTTCCAGCAGCACTATGGGTTTGACCACGGCGCAGGAGCGCAGCATCAGCGCCTCCTCGATGCGGGCCACCGCATAGGCGTCCGCATCCACCAGGGTGCGGGCCACCGGCAGCAGACCATGGCCATAGGCGTTGGCCTTGACCACGGCGATGATCTTGCAGGAAGGCGCGTGGCGCTTGACCACGGCGAGGTTGTGGCGCAGGGCCGAGGTATCGATTTGGGCAATAGCCGCTTTCATCTGTTTTCCCTTACGAGGGCATGATGGCGCACCTGCGCCAGGCACCGAGTGGTGTCATCCCTTGATAGTCATCGTCTAAGGCCGGACCGGCAGAATTGTCGAACCGGGAAAACTGTTGCTGGTATCCGGGGCGATCTCGACCCCGGCTTAGTAATCGTCATCAAACGCCGGGCCGGCATAGTTGTCGAACCGGGAGAACTGGCCCTGGAAGGTGAGGCGCACTCTTCCGATAGGGCCATTACGCTGCTTGCCGATGATGATCTCGGCGATCCCCTTGTCGGGACTGTCGTCGTGATACACCTCGTCGCGGTAGATGAACATGATCAAATCCGCGTCCTGCTCAATGGAGCCGGATTCCCGCAGATCCGAGTTGACCGGTCGCTTGTCGGCCCGCTGCTCCAGGCTTCGGTTCAGCTGGGAGAGCGCCACCACAGGGCATTGCAGCTCTTTCGCCAAGGCCTTGAGGGAGCGGGAGATTTCACCGATTTCCAGGGTTCTGTTGTCAGAGAGCGCCGGTACCCGCATCAGTTGCAGGTAGTCGATCATGATCATGGAGAGGCCGCCGTGCTCGCGGGCGATGCGCCGGGCACGGGAGCGCACGTCGGTCGGGGTGAGGCCGGAGGCGTCATCGATGTACATCTTGCCCTTCTCCAGCAAGAGTCCCATGGTGGAGGAGAGGCGCGCCCAGTCCTCGTCGTCGAGCTGGCCGGTCCGCACCTTGGTCTGGTCAATGCGCCCCACGGAGGCGAGCATACGCATGATGATCTGCTCGGAGGGCATCTCCAGGGAGAAGATCAGCACCGGCTTGTCGGCGGTGAGGGCCGCGTGCTCGCACAGGTTCATGGCAAAGGTCGTCTTGCCCATGGAGGGACGGGCCGCGACTATGATGAGGTCCGAGCGCTGCAGACCGGCGGTCATCTTGTCGAGATCCCCGTAACCGCTTGAGACCCCGGTCACCCCGTTGTGGGGGGTCTTGAACAGCTCCTCAATCTTGTCGACCGTCTGCTCCAGAATAAGCTTCAGGGGCTGCGGGCCCTCGTTGGCGCTGGAGCGCTGCTCGGCAATCTGGAATACCTTGCTCTCGGCAAGATCCAGCAGATCGCCGGAGGTGCGGCCCTGGGGCTCGTAACCCGCTTCGACTATCTCGTTGGCGACCGAGATCATCTCCCGTACCACGGCCCGCTCACGCACGATTTCGGCGTAGGCGTTGATGTTGGCGGCGCTCGGGGTGTTCTTGGCGATCTCCACCAGATAGGCGAAGCCGCCGGACTCTTCCAACTGCTCGGAGCGCTCCAGCTCCTCCTGCAGGGTGATGAGATCGATGGGGTTGCCCGCGTTGGAGAGGCGGGTCATGGCCTGGAAGATCAGGCGGTGGGGACGGCTGTAGAAATCCTTGTCGATCACCCGCTCGGCCACCCGATCCCAGGCCTCGTTATCCAGCATCAGGCCGCCCAGTACGGACTGCTCGGCCTCAAAAGAGTGGGGGGGAACTTTCAGCTGTTGTGTCTTGGCGTCTTTTTTCGCCGTCACTTGCTCTGCCATACACATAAAAACCGCAGCGGGAAGGGGACGGGAATTTTACAAAAGAAACCCCGCCATCGCGAGCGCTAATGCGCGCTATTCACCTCATCCGGTGGCCTGCCTGCTTTCGGGTGGCCGGCTCATCGGCTTCTGGAACCCTCCTTGCCCCTCACAGCACGAGGAAGGGCCAGACCAGGGTCTGATCCTTCGCCTTGGATTTGAGCTTGTTGCGCAGCCTGCGCACCGAACGACTCGGTCGTCTGTTTCTCATGGGCATCCTCCTTGGTGCCCCCGGGAGGGGCAATCTGTTCATGAATAATTCATGCCAGACATGTTAATCATACCCGCAAGCTGCAACACAAAAAGGGACCGGCAGCCTGCCATGCGCCTCGCTGAGCTTGCACAAGCAGAGCATGCCCCCACCTACATGAGAGTGAAAGAGTCAAAATGAAAAAGATGCTGACCCTGTTTGCCGTGATCCTGGCCATTGGCCTTGGGGCACCCATCGCCGAGGCCAAGAAATTTGGTGGCGGCAAATCCTTTGGCAAGAGCTACAAGACGGCACCGGCCCAACCGGCTCCGACTGCAGCTCCCGTGAATGGCAAGAACCCGACCCTGGCTGCGGCGCCCAAGAAGAGCGGCATGATGGGTGGTCTGCTGGGCGGCCTGCTGGCCGGTGGCCTGTTCGCCTACCTGCTGGGCAGCGGCGCCTTCGAAGGCCTGCAGGGCATGGACTTCCTGCTGATCGCCCTGCTGGCGCTCGGTGCCGTGTTCCTGATCCGCGCCCTGCGCAAGAACAAGGCGGCTGCGACCCCACCCCAGGCGGCCTATGCGGGCTATCAGCCACCGTCGGCGCCGCAGCAGTTCGAGCAGAATAACGGCGCCCCGCAGGCGACCGGCTTTGCCGACAGCGACGTCCCCTTCCGCCTGCCGCCAGGCTTTGACATGAACGGTTTCCTGTCCGGTGCCCGCGATCACTATCGCACCCTGCAAGAAGCCTGGAACAAGAACGATCTGGAGAAGGTACGCGAGTACGTGAGCCCGGAACTGTTCCAGCACCTCCAGGCCGAGCGCGCCGAACTGACCGGCGAGCAGCACACCGAAGTGATGTATGTGGACACCCAGCTGGTGCGTGCCGACTACGGCAGCGACTGGGCCCAGGTCAGTGTGCGCTTCAGCGGTCGCTACATGGACCGTCAGGAGCAGGTCGAGGAGGACATCAAGGAGGTGTGGCACCTCGAGCGCAACCTGGCCAAGGACAATGCCCCCTGGCACATCGTCGGCATCGAGCAGCTGTAAGGCGTTATCCCTGTCAGTTTGTTACTAAGCAAGAGGCGGCCAATAGGCCGCCTCTTCTCTTATTTCCTTAATGCCCTGAACATGAGAGTTCGATAGTCGCCATGATGCTCTCCTGAAGTATAAAAAAATAGACCAACAAGCATAGCCTGCTGGTCTGTGGGTCAGACTGACCATCACATTAAACCGGAACCCAAGGGTTCCGGTTTTGTGTGGTGGTTATTAATTGATTGGGTCTATGGGGTCTTTGCCACAGTTATTTGCATTGGCGGGATTAAGGGTGTTGTTGATAAACATCACTTCACCCTTTGGTTGATATTCCGTAGCAGAAATAGTCTGTTTCATTTCCACATACTCTTTGAGCACCCCCGCATCGACCAGACCAGCGTTGATGGTGTTGATCACCGGGTAACCGTCACCACCGGATGCGCTAAAGCTCGGGATGGCAAAACTGTATGTGCTATCGGCATCGAATGCTTTGCCTGCAATTGAGTTGATGGTCACGCTCTTGGCGCCACAGTTAACTTGCATATCGATACCGCCAAACTGGGGATAGCCGCCACCAGTCAGGGTTGCGACTTTGCCCAGATAGGTTACCAGCTCGCTGCCCTTCATGGTGGCCTTGTTGACGGTGTTGCCAAACGGATGGACGGTCAGCACATCCCGATAGGAGATAGTGCCAGCCTGGATGGAAGCCCGCACGCCACCCGAGTTGACGATACCGAAATCTGCCTTCAGCTTTTCTGTGGTCGCGGTCGTGATCAGACGACCCAGGTTGGTCTGCATATAGCGAACGTATTTCCGCTCTCCCATAAGCAGGCCATCAGTAGCACCAATATCGATATTGAGTTCTGCCTCTCCCTTGTCTTGGAAGACTTGGAGGGTAGAAAGCAGCTCTGGATCCTTGATGATCTCATCTTTGATCAACACCATTTTGGTCGGGTCCTTGGTCACGACGCCATTTGCATCGACCGCCTCCCCCTTGGCGTTGCGCTTGATGAGGTTGACCGGGATCAGCTCATAGCTGGTCAGGGTCAGCTTGCCATTCTGGTAGTCGAACTGGGCACGGCCCACATACTTGCCCCACTCGTGAGCCTGCATGATCCAGGTGCCGTTCTGTTGATCCGGCAGGCAGTCGTCACCCGGTTTGAAATTGGCGTACTTGTTCGTGGTACCCGGCTCCATACAGACCGGGTTCTGGGAGTGGCCACCAATGATGCCATCCAGAGTACCTGCCGGCAGCGCCCGGGCCATCTCGACATCACCGGGTGCATTGCTGCCGTGCTGACCATCGGCATAGTGACCCATGTGGGTGATGGCGAAGACCAGATTGGCCTCTTTATTGTCACGGATCTGTTTGCCCAGCCTTGCCGCTTCGCTGGTAGGATCGCGAAACTCCAGGGTTTTCACGTTGTCAGGATCCACCAGCTGGGCAGTATCCTCGGTGGTCAGGCCCAGTACGGCGACCTTGAGGCCGTTCTCCAGCTTGAACACCTTGTAGGGGTCAAAGTAATGCTTGCCGCTGGCCTTGTCATAGATGTTGGCAGACAGCATGGGGAACTGGGCCCACTTGCGCTGTTTTTCCAGCACGCTGAGAGGGTTGTCGAACTCGTGGTTGCCCACCGCCATGGCATCGTATCGGATGCTGTTCATGCCGATGAAATCGGGTTCTGCATCCTGCAGATCGGATTCCGGCACCCCGGTATTCACGTCACCACCGGAGAGCACCAGCACCTCGCTGCCGGCCGCCTTGGCCTCCCCACGCAGACGCTCGACCAGGGTCTTCTGGGCAGCCATACCGTACTCATTTTCAGCGTTGTGCCAGAAACGACCGTGGGTATCATTGGTGTGCAGAATGGTCAGTTTGCAGACATTCTCGCTGCAGGGGGCGACGCTGTCATTGCTTGAGATATTGCAGCCACTCAGCGCGGCGAGCACAGCCAGCGCGACACTTCCTTTGACAAATTTATAATTCATTTCCATATCACCTTGTTATTTTGTTATTGGATGACCCGGTCTCGAGTCGGTCCGTAATATAACAAACAACATGTGACGCTTTTTCATCAGTGACTCACAAATTCCGCCAAATGTGATCACCAGCGCAACCTGTCTCTTCATATTCCCATTATGCGCCCCTGCCCAGCCGCATCATTTCATCGGTGGTGATGGCAGCCGGCCGGAAACAGTTATGGCATACTTCCCGCCAATCGATGCCAAGGAGAGCCGTGAATGGCAAAATACGACAAGATTTCCCCCGAGACCCAGCAGGAGGCGATGAAGGTAGCCCGCGCCAACCAGAAGCCGGGGCAGACCAAGGAGCAGACCCAGCTGATCGCCCAGGGGGTCCAGAAGGGCATAGACGAATACAAGAAGCAGATGAAGGCGCGAGCCCGGGAGGCGAACCGCCAGAAGAAGCAGCAAGCCAGGGCGAAGCCGCCACAGCAGGGCGAGCATGAGGAAGAGGCCCATGAGATCGAGCTTGTCGAGGTCACTCGCCAGCACCCGCTGCCATGGGCATTGCTGGTGCTGAGCTGGCTAGCCTTTGGCTGTGCCTGGATCTGGCTGCGCTGATCCCTTGCCTGGCAAACCTTTGCCCTGGGATCGGCCTCACAGCCCGGGGCCGGCGCGCTGGTCATTACTCGCCCCGGCTGCTTACACTCTTCCCCCCTTGTCTGGAGACCCCCATCATGAATCCGGCCCCCCTCTATCTGCTGGCCCCCCTTGTACTCTTTATCGTGACCCTGGTGCTCTATCGCATCTCTCCCCTGCGAGCGGTCGCCGCCGGCAACGCCCGCTGGTTTATCCTGCCCGCCTTCACCCTCTTCATCCTGCTCATCGTCATCAATGGGGCGGCAGACCCGAGCCTGCGCAGCCCCGGCTTTCACTGGCTGATGCCGGGGCTTGGCTTCGCGCTCTGCCTGTTCCCGGCACTGCCCAAGGCGCTGGTGCCGCGCCTGGCCATCAAGGAGGGGGCCTTCGCCGCCCTCGGCCTGATGCTGATGAGCCTGGCCATGGTCTACTGACCGGTTGGCCGTTGGCATGACTCAAGGGGCTCTCCCCTTCTTGTACAAACAATGGCCTTCAGGCATCTTGGTGGGCGGATAACCGGCAAGGAGGCCAAATGAACAATCCGCCCGATTTCATGGCGCAGTGGGATTATCAGGATCCCGCCGCCACTGCCCTGCGTTTTCAAGCACTACTGCCCGAGGCACGCGTTACCGATCTGCAGTACGAACTGGAGCTGCTCACCCAGATAGCCCGCACCCATTCGCTGCAGCGCCAGTTTTCACAGGCCCACCAGTTGCTCGACGAGATAGAACCCCGCCTCACCGACGCCACCCCGCGGGCCCGCCTTCGCGCCTTGCTGGAGCGTGGCCGCACCTTCAACTCCGCCGGCGACAAGGCCAGCGCCAGAGTCCTGTTCGAACAGGCCTGGCAGCAGGGGGTGAAGCACGAGGAGCGCTATCTGGCCATCGACGCGGCCCACATGGTGGCCATAGCCGCCCCGCTGGAGGAGCAAAGCCGCTGGCATCAGCTGGCGATGGAGTTGGCCGAACACAGCCAGGACAAGCGAGTGCGCGGCTGGCTCGCCACCCTCTACAACAATCAGGGCTGGACCCTGTTCGAGCTGGGACGCCTCGATGAAGCCAGAGCCTGTCAGCAGAAGTGCCTGGCCTGGCACCAGCAGCACGACAACCAGGGCAAGGCCTTTATCGCCCGCTGGAGCCTGGCACGGCTGAGCCGGGCCCAGGGCCTGCACGAACAGGCGCAGGCCGAACTCAGCCAGCTGCGGGACGACATGGCCGCCGCCGGCGTCCCCGAGGATGGCTATGTATTTGAAGAGCTGGGGGAGAATGCGCTGGCGCTGAATGATCCAACTGTGACCGAATACTTTGCCCGCGCCTGGTTTCTGCTGTCACAGGATGGCTGGTTCAAGGCCAACGAGGCAGAGCGGCTGGCCAGGCTCAAGCGCCTCGCCAAGCTCTGACGGCGCGCCACAAAAAGAGCGGGCGGCTCACGCCGCCCGTCGCTCAGGCCAAGCCCCCCTCTTCCCAGCCCTGCTTCTTGCGATAAATGAGGGAGTGAAGGGCTGATCTCCAACCCCGCGGCCTTAAGCCTTAAGCCAGGCTCGCCTCTTCCCACCCCTGCTTCTTGCGATAAATGAGGGAGTGAAGGGCTGATCTCCAACCTCGCGGCCTTAAGGCTTAAGCAAGACTCGCCTCTTCCCACCCCTGCTTCTTGCGATAAATGGTCGAGGGGCTGATCTCCAGCAGCGCCGCCGCCTTGGGGATGTTGCCGTCACAGCTGGCGATGGCCTGCTCTATGGCCTCCTTCTCCACCAGCCAGAGCGGGCGCACCGGCGGCGGGGTCGGCATGGGCTCGGCCTGGATCTCGGGAGTTGCCTCGGCAGGGAAAGGCATCGGGAGTGCACGGCCGCCGTTGAGCGGCGGCGGCAGTATCTCCTTGCTCACCAGCTCGCGATCGTTGAGCACCACTATGTTGCGCACCACATTCTGCAGCTCGCGCACGTTGCCGGGCCAGGGGTAATCGAGCAGCACCCGCACGGCATCGGCATCGAAATCCTTGAAACGTTTGTGCTCCTCCTTGGCATATCGCAGCAAGAGGTCCCGCGCCAGCAGCAGTATGTCTTCACCGCGCTCGCGCAGGGGGGGCAGGGAGAGCGGGATCACATGCAGCCGGTAGTAAAGATCCTCGCGAAAACGCCCCGCCTTCACCTCCACCAGGGGATCCCGGTTGGTGGCGCAGACGAAGCGCACGTCCACCGTCTCCACCTTGCCGCTGCCGACCCGCTGCAGGGTGCCGGTCTGGATGAAACGCAGCAGCTTGCTCTGCAGGTCGAGATCCATCTCGCAGATCTCGTCGAGGAACAGGGTGCCGCCGTCCGCCAGGCTGGCCGCCCCCTTGCGATCCCCCTGGGCACCGGTAAAGGATCCCTTCACATGGCCGAAGATCTCGCTCTCCATCAGGTCATGGGGAATGGCGGCGCAGTTGAGCGCGATGAAGGGCTGATCCCGGCGCGGGCTGCACTGATGGATGGCCTCGGCACAGACCTCCTTGCCGGTGCCGCTCTCCCCCGTGATGAAGACGGTCGCCTTGCTCGGCGCCGCGCTCTCTATGATGCGATAGACAGCCTGCATCGCCATGGAGGCACCGATGAAGCCCGCAAAGGCGCTGCGCTCGAAGTTCTCCCTATACTGGGCCACCAGCGAGCTGAGCTGCTGATGCTTGAAGGCGTTGCGGACGGTGGCACAGAGCCGCTTGCCGTCGAACGGCTTGGTCAGGAAATCGAAGGCACCGCAGCGCATCGCCTCCACCGCCACGTCCACCGAGCCGTGGGCGGTGATCACCACCACCGAGCAGGGCAGTTGCTGCTCGGTGATCTGCTGCAGTATGGCCATGCCGGACATGTCGGGCAGTTCGAGGTCGAGCAGCACCACGGGGGGCGGGCTGGCCAGCAACTGTGCCAGTGCCTGCTGGCCACAATCGGCCAGCACTACGTCATAGCCATCCTGAACCAGGTACTGCTCATAGACGACGGCCAGACTGCGGGTATCTTCCACCAGCAGGACACGGGGTTTGCTTTCAGCCACGAGATCCATCCTTGCGATTGATTTTGTTGTCTATTCTGGGGGCTAGCCGCCACACACTCAAGACGGGCCCCTGCTTTCTCCGGCCTATCCTGGCGCGACACAAGCAAAAACGGCTCCCTGGGGAGCCGTTTTCATCGCGTTTACCGCTTATTTCTTCGCGTCATCGCCTTCGGCGGTTGGCTTTTCGATGGCCAGCAGCTCGACGTCAAATACCAGCACGGCGTTGGCCGGGATGGAGCCTGCACCGTGCTCGCCATAGGCCAGCTTGGAGGGCAGGAAGAACTTGAACTTGGAACCGACCGGCATCAGCTGCACGCCTTCGGTCCAGCCCGGGATCACCTGGTTGAGCGGGAAGGTGGCCGGCTCGCCGCGATCGACGGAGCTGTCGAACTTGGTGCCATCGGTCAGGGTACCGGTGTAGTGCACCTTGACGATGTCGGTGGCCTTGGGCTTGGCGCCATCACCCAGCTTCTCGACCTGATACTGCAGGCCGGATTCGGTGCTCTTCACGCCCTCTTTCTTGGCGTTGGCGGCCAGGTACTCTTCACCCTTCTTCAGGTTTTCCACCGCATCCTTGTCAGCCTTGGCCTTGGTCAGTTCGTTGATCTTGGCGTCGTATTCCTGCAGGACCTTCTGGATCTCCTCGTCAGTCATGCTGGCTTCCTTGCCCAGACCGTCGGTCACACCCTTGAGGATGACGCTGTTGTCCAGCTTGATGCCGAGCTCCTGCTGACGCTCCAGGGTATTGGCGATATAACGACCCATGGAGAGGCCGATCGCATAGCCGGATTGCTCTTCAAAGCTCTTGGCTGCTGCCTTGGGAGCCTCTGCCGGCTTGCTGGCTTCTGCCTTGACCTCTGCGGTGTTCGCAGCAGGCTTCTCATCTTTTTGGCAAGCAGTCAGACCCACGGCAACCGCCGCAGCCAACAGGGACACCTTCAGAAAATTGTTCATCAGTTTCTCCAAAACTCTAAATACCGCTCTCGGTTCCTTCGTGAAATGAGAGGTTTATCGTGATAAGCGCCTTATACTAACGCCGTGATCGCAGGTAACGAAAGCATGAGACAGGAAAAATGATCAAAAGTGCCATTTATCTCATCGGTATCTGCCTGATGCTGACAGGGTGCGAACAGAGCTCACTTCCCGGTGAGCAGATCCGCCTCGCCAACCAGGGCTTGCTGAGTGCGGATCTCGCCAGTTCCGGCAAGCAGGCCATCGTCTCCAGCCTGGGACAGGGCACTGTGGTCTGGGATCTGGAACAGGGCAAGGAACGCTGGCGCTGGCGTCAGAGCGAGGACCAAGAAGAGTTCGTCACCCTCACCCGCTTCTCCCCGGGCGACAGCCACGCCATCACCGCCACCCAGCGCACCTTTGCCATCTGGCGCCTGCAAGATGGTCGCTCCCAAGGCTACTATTCACTTCCTGAATCCAGCCTGAGGGATGCAGCACTCTCGGCCGACGGTCGTCTGGTGCTGATCGGCCGCGAAGATGGCAAGGCGGAGCTGGTGGACACCCAGACCGGGCGCAGGCTGCAGTTCCTCGGCCACAGCGAGCAGGTCAATACGGTGGATCTCTCCGCCAATGGCCGCTACGCCCTCACCGGCGGCAACGACTACAGCGCCTATCTGTGGGATACCCGCAGCGGCCAGGTGGTGTGGCGTTTCAACCACGGTGGCCGGGTGGTGATGGCGAGACTGGATCCGGCGGGGCGCTTCGCCTTCACCGCCGACAGTCGTCAGGCCAGCATCTGGGATCTGACAACTGGCAAGGAGGTGAGCCGGCTGCAGTTCGCGCACCGCTTCGAGGTCTACACCAGCGCCCGGTTCGTCAAGGATGGCGACTGGCTCGTCACCGGCGCCCCCTCCCGTCAGCTCTCCCTGTGGCAGGTGAGCGATGGCAGCCTGCTGCAAAGTTGGCGCGTCTCTCCCCATCCCAAGGTGAAACCACCGAGCGCTGTGGTCTATGGCGTGGCTTTGCGCGACAATGGCCACCTCGTCAGCGCCAGCTCCAGTGGCCTGGCCGAAATCTGGACTATCAAGTAAGGACCAAGAGGCCCATGACTCAGCAAGTTAACGATCGTCTCGAGACCCTGGAAAGCCGTCTCGCCTATGCCGAATACACGGTGGAGCAACTCAACGAAGAGGTGACCACCCAGGGCCGTGAACTCGACCGGCTCAAGCATCAGATCCAGCTGCTGGTGGACAAGCTGCAGAGCGTGCAGCCGAGCCAGATCGCCAGCATGGCCGAAGAGATGCCGCCCCCGCACTACTGAGTGCGCCGCCATAAAAAAACCCGCACGCAGCGGGTTTTTTCATCTTGCCAGTCGGCAGATCAGTGGTGATGGCCCTTGCCACCGCAACCACCGCCGCCACAGCAACCGCCGTGACCCTGCTCGTCGCCGTGGTCATGACCGTGATCGTGGCCGTGACCGCCGCAGCAACCACCGTGGTCATGATCGTGGTCGTGGTCGTGATCATGGCCATGATCGTGACCGCAGCCACCGGCACCGTGCACGTGGCCATGAGCCAGCTCTTCGGCGGTGGCGGCACGCACGTCCTTGATCTCGACCTTGAAGCCCAGGGTCACACCGGCCAGCGGATGGTTGCCATCCACCTTGATGAACTCTTCGGAGACTTCGATGACGGTCACCGGACGGTGGCCATCGTCGGTCTCGGCCACAAAAGTATCCCCTTCAGACACTTCCATGCCATCGAACAGCTCGCCGGGCACTTCTTGCACCAGGTTCTCGTCATACTCGCCATAGGCCTGGCTTGGCGTCAGGGTGACGTCGAACGCCTCGCCCACGCTGCGGCCTTCCAGCTCGGCTTCGAGGCCGGAGACCAGATAACGGGTACCGTGCAGATACACCAGAGGCTCTTTACCGACAGTGGTGTCGATGACTTCACCGTGTTCGTCGGTGACCGTGTATTCCAGCGTAACCACGCTCAGGGGAGCTACTTTCATGTCAGGGATCCTGCGGATAGAAAAAAACGGGCCCAGAATACCTTAAAAAGGTGGCCAAGCATATGATCTGCCCCGCTCCGCCATGCCGAAAAAGTCAGCAGTCCAGAACGAGCCTTGCCCCACCCCGGGTATTATCAAGAGGCCCCTCACTGGAGGCGAAACACCTTTATGAGCGGTTCAGCCTCGCGGATGGCCTGGTCTACCCCGGCCATCCGGCGGTACGTCATTCGGGACGAAAGACCCCTATGACCTGTTCGGCCTCGCGGGTCGCCTTGTCCACCTCGGCCTGGGTCTGCACCTGGGTATCCCCGCAGTCGACACAAGTCACCTTCTCGACTCCATGCTCCATATACAGCATCATGGTGTCCATCTTGCCGCACGCCGGGCAAACCGCACCGGCAATGAAGCGTTTTTTACGTCTGGTTTCCATTTGTGTTACCTCCAGGCAGCATCATATCAGGGTTTTTACATGCATCACGCCATCGAATATCAGCATTTTTCCACTCCTTGCCTGCAGGTCGGCCCCCGCAAACGCTCCCCCCTGGGTCAGCTGCTGCGCGTCACCCGGGGTGCGGCACTGCTGAGACTCGGCTCCCATGAGCTGTTGCTGACGGCGGGCAGCCACTTCTGGCTGTGCGCCGATGCCCTCGCCGCCTTCACTCCCCTGGCGGGTTGTCAGCATGATCGGCTGACCTGCTCGGTGCGGGTGGCGCAACCGGCCCAGGCTGGCTGGTTACAACCCACCCCGCTGATGGACGCCCTGCTGGACAGCCTGGCCGCCTGGTCCAGGCCCCGTGACTGGCAGGAGGCCTATGGCCACCGGCTGCGGGTCATCGGGGACGAGTTGCAGGCGTGCGCCATCCTGGCGCAGGTGGATCAGCCGCTGCAAGGTGCCTGGCGCGCCCTGGCCGGTCAGTCTGAAGGCAGCGCCGCGGCCTGGCAGGCTTGCCTCACCCAGCGCGGCATCGTGGATCCCGCCCTGGCAGCCGATGCGCTCGGTGCCCAGTGGCAGTTGCTGCAGGGGGTACGCCTGCTCAGAAGTGGCAGCAAGCCGGCCCAGGTGGTGGCAAAGCTCGGTTACCGGGATGAACAGGATTTGGCGCAGGCGTGCCAGCACTGGCTCGGGCTGACGCTGGAGGCGGTGGCCTCCCCCCAGTGAACCGGACGAGAAAATAAATGAGGGTGACAGGGTCCAGTTTTGCGGCTCGCGGTCGCTAATAACCGTTAATAACAACGGCATCATCCTGGTCATCATCCTCTATGCTGAACACCAGATTGACCGTCACCGATTAGATCAACAGGACATCCGCCATGACGAGCAAGGCCAACCAATCCCAGGGCATGTTGCTGTTTCACCTCTCTGCCAGGCAATCCTTCGCCATCGGCACCCTCAAGGTGAAGGAGATAGTCCCCTACACCCAGCTCACCGCCCTGCCCCATTCGCACCCGACCGTGCTCGGGGCGGCCAGCATGCGGGGCACCACCATCCCCGTGATCGACATGGCGATGGCGGTGGGCTATCGCCCCATCAGCCGGGAGGAGATGCCCAGCTGCTTCATCATCATCACGGATTGCCGCCGCACCCTGGTGGGCTTCCTGGTGCGGGGCATCGACAAGATCACCGAGTGCAACTGGCGTGACATAGAGCCGCCGCCCCCTTCCCTCGGTCAGAACGTCTTCGTCACCGGGGTGACCAAGGTGGGCGAGCAGTTGATCCAGCTGCTGGACGTGGAGTTGATCCTGTCCCGGGTCTATCCGGACGATCCCAGCCACCTCTATCCCGTGCTGACCGATGTGCAGCGCGAACGGCTCAAGCCGATGCGGATCCTGCTGGTGGACGACTCCTCCGTCGCCCGCCGCCAGCTGATGGCGGCCCTCGATTACATCAACATTCCCTACGAGGTGTGCACCAACGGGCGCGATGCCCTCAGCCTGATGCAGGCCAGGGTCGCTCAGGGCAGCCGGATCGACATCCTGGTGAGCGACATAGAGATGCCGGGGCTGGACGGTTACGAGCTGGCCTTCGAGGTGCAGAGCGATCCCAGGCTGGCGGAGGCCTACATCATTCTGCACACCTCCCTCTCCAGCGAGATCAGCGTGGAGCGGGCCCATCAGGTCGGCGCCCACGAGGCACTGACCAAGTTTGAAGCCAACGAGCTGATCCAGGCGATGCTGCGCGGCGCCGAACACCACGATCGCCTGCCCGCCTGATACCGCGGCGGGCCATGGGCTCGCCGCCCCTTTCCTCTTCTGCTGCCCCGAGTCGTTGCATGCTGACAGAAAGCCACTTCCACGCCCCCTGGTGGGCGCACAATGCCCATCTGCAAACCATATTGCCGAAGTGGCTGCGCCGCTCACCGGCCCGCTTCATCCCTGAACGGTTCGAACTCGCGGATGGGGACTTCGTCGACCTTGCCTGGAGCGGGGCCATCAGCCCGGATGAGCGGCCGCTGCTGGTGCTGTTTCACGGTCTGGAGGGCAGCATTCACTCCCACTATGCCAAGGGGCTGTTTGCCCACCTGCAGCGGCAGGGGAACGACGCCGTGCTGATGCATTTTCGCGGCTGCAGCGGCGAGCCGAACCGGCTGCTGCGGGCCTATCACTCCGGCGCCATCGAGGATGCAGAGGCGCTGATCGCCGAGCTGGGTCGCCGTTTTCCCGGCAAGCCGCTGATCGCCATCGGCTACTCCCTGGGGGGCAACATGCTGGTCAATCTGCTGGCGCGGGCCTGTCCGGATGAACTGACCGCCGCCGTGGTGATCTCGGCGCCGCTGCAACTGGCGAGCTGCGCCGACAGGGTCAATCAGGGGTTCTCACGGGTCTATCAGAGCTACCTGCTGCGCACCATGAGGGCCAATCTGCAGAGCAAGATCCGCCAACAAGCCGCAGCCCGCTGGCAACCGGAGCAGGTGAGCCGCATCGCCACCCTGCGCGACTTCGACGAGCAGGTCACGGCCCCGCTCCATGGCTTCGACAGCGCCGATCACTACTATCAGACCTGCTCCGGCCTTGATCTGCTGGCGCACATCACCATCCCGACCCTGATCATCCACGCCGCCGACGATCCCTTCATGACCGGGGCCGTGATCCCCAGACCGGAGCAGCTCTCCCCCATGGTGCGCTACGAGCTGAGCCGGCGCGGTGGCCACGTGGGCTTCCTGCACGGTACCCCCTGGCGGCCCCGCTTCTGGCTGGAGGAGCGCATCAGCCAGTGGCTGCGGGAGCAGACTCAGGACGCCAGGCGGTAGCCGTTGCGTCCTGCCTCCTTGGCTTCATAGAGGGCGCCGTCCACCCGCTCGAGCAGCATGACCAGGCTCTCCCCCGGACGCCACTGGGCGATCCCCTGGCTCAGGGTGAGATGGGGAGCCACATCGGAGCCCTCGTGGGGCAGCGCCCGGGCCGCCAGGGTGGCGCGAATGCGCTCCGCCACCTCCTGGCCACCGGCCAACGTCGT
The DNA here is from genome assembly GCF_041403065.1 of Aeromonas sp. S16(2024). Taxonomy (NCBI): domain Bacteria; kingdom Pseudomonadati; phylum Pseudomonadota; class Gammaproteobacteria; order Aeromonadales; family Aeromonadaceae; genus Aeromonas; species Aeromonas sp. S16(2024). Next base: position 76,663 of record NZ_JBGLQX010000004.1, read on the forward strand.
CTCCTGCAGCAACACCACAAACTCCTCCCCGCCGTAACGGGCCACCAGATCGCCGGGTTCCCGCACGCTCTCCTCCAGACACTCGGCCACCAGGATCAGGCACTCATCCCCCGCCTGATGGCCGTAGTGGTCGTTGTATCGCTTGAAGAAATCCACATCCAGCAGGATCACGGTGAGCGGTGTCTCCAACGTCGTGCCCTGTGCGATGGCGCGCTTGCAGACCTGATCGAAGTGTCGGCGGTTGGCGAGCCCGGTCAGGGGATCCTGATGGGCCATGGCGTCCATCTTGCGTGCCAGCATCAGGTTGTCATATTCGCGTGACACCGCCAGCTCGAACCAGCCGTTGAGCATCCGCCGCCCCGTCTCCAGGACGATCAACAAGCCCCCGACCGCCAGCCAGTGCACAGCGACGGACGGCACCATCACCCAGCGCTCCTCGAACAGCAGGAAGAGCAGAGGTGGGGCACTCAGGCAATAGAAGACGCGCCATTCGTAGTAGAAGGCGATCAGGGCCGTCAGCAGCAACAGGCTGACGATGTTGAATGCCAGACTGAATCCCCCTCTGAGCTCTATGGTGGCAATGGCATAGGCCGTCAGCGCCCAGGCCAGTCCCCACAGCAGGACGCAACCCCAGAGCCAGGGCTGCCATCTCGGTGTCCCCTGGCGAGAGGACCAGCGCCAGCCCAGAGGAAGCAACACGCTGGCCAGAATCACTAGGCCTATCTGCCACTCATACCCCCAGGGCAGCCCCTCAATCCGCACCGGCCGGGCATCCTGATAGATATAAAAGCGCGCCAGCAGATAGAGGATGGCCAGCTGGTTGATGGCCCAGAACCAGCGCAGCCCCGCGCTCAGAGCGCGCCGCCGCGCATCATGAAGGTGCTGGTCAAACTCACTGCTTGGGCGACGCTGTTCAGCTGATCGCATGAATACCCTCTCCCGGGCCGAGATAAACTCCTTGCGCTTGCCGGTCAGACACCGACAATATCCGCATCGCTATGACTGAAGATGAAATCATGATTATCCCCTGGCAAGAACTGGATCCAGATACCCTCAACAACCTGCTCGAGCATTTCGTCCTGCAAGAGGGCACCGAATACGGCGAACAGGATGTCAGCCTGGCCGACAAGGTTGAAGAGGTCAGACAGCAATTACTACAAGGTAGTGCCGTGCTCGTCTACAGCGAGTTGCACGAGAGTGTCAACGTCGTGCCCAAGACGCATTTGAGCAATGCGCCGAGGGACGACTATCCGGCAGAGTGACACCAGAGCTGGAACACGAGCTGAACAATGTCCGGCCCGGGCCCTGCCGAGCACGAAAGGCGTTCAGTTCAGGGGGAAGATGGGCGGCTCGCCCGATGAGACAGGCGCTTCGAACAGGCTTGTTTTGCCTCCGTCGCAGACTGTCGCGGCGCCGATAGAGGCCCGCAGCCGGGAGCATGGGGGGCTCATGATGTCGCCCGCGTTGCAAGGCGCACTTGACCGCACTTTGAACCTGCCTTTATAACGGAACTCCCAAGGAAGAGAGAATTCTATGTCGGCCAAGCATCCCATCATCGCGGTTACCGGTTCCTCCGGTGCCGGCACCTCCACCTCCACCAACGCCTTCCGCTCCATGTTCCACCAGCTCGGATACAAGGCGGCCGTGGTCGAGGGGGACAGTTTTCACCGCTATACCCGGCCCGAGATGGACGTGGCGATCCGCAAGGCGCGCGAGCAGGGGCGCCACATCAGCTACTTCGGCCCCGAGGCCAACGACTTCGGCCTGCTGGAATCCTTTTTCCAGGAGTACGGCCAGAGCGGCAGCGGCCAGTACAGACGCTACCTGCACAGCTTCGACGAGGCGGTCCCCTTCAACCAGATGCCGGGCACCTTCACCCCCTGGCAGGCGTTGCCGGGAGAGACGGACCTGCTGTTCTACGAAGGGCTGCATGGCGGCGTGGTGACCGGCGAACACAACGTGGCCCGTCACGTGGACTTTCTCATCGGCGTGGTGCCCATCGTCAACCTGGAGTGGATCCAGAAGCTCATTCGCGACACCTCGGAGCGCGGCCACTCCCGGGAGGCGGTAACCGACTCCATCGTCCGCTCCATGGATGACTACATCAACTTCATCACCCCGCAGTTCTCCCGCACCCACATCAACTTCCAGCGGGTGCCGACGGTGGACACCTCCAACCCCTTCAGCGCCAAGGTGATACCCAGCCTGGACGAGAGTATGCTGGTGATCCGGTTTCGGGGCATCAAGCAGGTGGACTTCCCCTACCTGCTGTCGATGATAGACGGGGCCTTCATGTCCAGGATGAACACCATAGTGGTGCCGGGGGGCAAGATGGGTTTCGCGATGGAGCTGATCCTGCGCCCCCTGATCCAGCAACTGTTAGAAACCGGCAAGATCACCTGAGCCAAGGAGCTTATGATGCGCGGTGCACTTCTCTCATTCACACTGGCAGCCCTGCTGGGCGGTTGCAGCACTGGCCCCGCCGCCCCCACGGTCGAGACGGGCACCATGGTGGTCCGTCCGGCAGACAACTGGGCCTACGGGGCGACGCCACGCTATGCGCTGGCGGAGCAGTTCCAGTACGCGGGCAACAGCGCCGCACCCTGGCTGGAGCCGGTGCAGCAGGCCGTCACCCAGGCGCTCGATGGCAAGGGCTGGCAGAGCGTGCCCCTCGATGAGGCCGACGTCTGGGTCGCCATCGGGGTGGCGGGCAGCCAGGACATGAGCGATGGGGAGATATTCTCCCGCATCGGCATGACCCCAGGCCTCAATGCCGCCGCCGATGCCCGCAAGGGCACCCTGGCCATACTGCTGATCGACAGGCGCACCCAGCAAAGCGTCTGGAGCAGCGCCATCCAGCTCGCCAGCGACGTGCCCGTCGCCGAGGACGCCCGCAGCCAGCTGAGCCAGCAGCTCGCCGCTCAACTCCTGGACTCCCTGCCTGCTCAATGAGCGCCCCATAACACAACGGCCTGCTTCAAGCAGGCCGTTGTGGATACACGCCGTTGCACGGCATGAGGATTACTTCAGTTCACAGGTCAGCAGGGTCACGCCGTTCTTGACCAGGGTGGCCTGTTTGTCCTGACGGGAGAAGGTGGTCACCCCATCGGAATAGCTGGCGGTCTCTTTGGGTGATTCGATGCGACCCAGCTTGTGATAGACCCCGGCATAAGGGAACTGCACCATGTCGGCCTGGGCATCATAGGTGATAGCCAGCAACTCTTCCCCACACTGATACTGGCTGTATTGATACTGGGTGGGCTGTGGCATGCTGCAGGCAGCCAGCCCGAACAGAGGAAGCAACATCATTATTTTTTTCATCGCACTTTCCTTATGTCATGGCGTTATCGACGGGACAAACTACAACTATCAAGCTTCAACGATTTGATAACTATGGGTAATTTCTACCGCTTTTTCCAACATCAGGGAAACGGAACAGTACTTCTCCATCGACAAGTCGACCGCGCGGGCAACCTGTTTCTCGGCCAGCCCCTTGCCGGTCACGACGAACTTGAGGTGGATCTTCTCAAACACCCGGGGCACTGAGTCAGCACGGGCCCCTTCCAGCTCCACATGACAGGCGGTCACGCTCTGGCGCGCCTTCTCCAGAATGGAGACCACATCGATGGAGCTGCACCCACCGACAGCCAGCAGGATCATCTCCATCGGGCTGGCACCTTCGCCCGGGTTGGCGCCGTCCAGCGTCACTTGATGACCGGACTCGCTCTCGCCCACAAACTTCATGCCTTCCACCCAGCTGACCTTGGCTTTCATCTCACTTTTCCTCTCAATGACGACGGTTCTGACGCCCATAGCATACCTCAAGCAGGGGTCGAGTGGCACATGCCCCGTCACGTTGCGCCACATCCGATTTGATGATCGCCTCGCCCCGGCGCCACGACTTGCTCCGAAACCGCGGCAGACCCTGACGGAAATAGATCGAAATCAACATCTTCCTCCCCCTTCTTGCCTAGAATGGCCCGAATGGCGCAGCAGATCGATGTACACAGATGGACACCAAAGTCCCAAAGCCTTGTCAGCACAGACAAAGGCTCTTATTCTACTGCGACCAAAGACTAAGGAATGGCAAGCTTGGCAACTTGCCTGGACGCACAGTCCATAAAAATGACACTACAGAGGAAGTCTCATGATCATTGGCAAACCGCAAAGCGATCCCACCCTCGAGTGGTTCTTGTCGCATTGCCACATTCATAAGTATCCCGCCAAGAGCACCCTTATTCACGCCGGTGAAAAAGCGGAAACCCTCTACTACATCGTCAAGGGTACAGTCGCCGTCCTGATCAAGGATGACGAGGGCAAGGAGATGATCCTCTCCTACCTGAATCAGGGGGATTTCCTGGGCGAGATGGGGATGTTCGAAGAGAACGAGAATCCGGAGCGTTCCGCCTGGGTACGTGCCAAAGGCGCCTGTGAAGTCGCCGAGATCTCCTACAAGAAGTTCCGCCAGCTGATCCAGGTCAACCCGGACATCCTGTTGCGCCTCTCCGGCCAGATGGCCAAGCGCCTGCAGCACACCAGCCAGAAGGTCGGCAACCTCGCCTTCCTGGACGTGACCGGCCGGATTGCCCAGACCCTGCTGAACCTGGCCAAGCAGCCGGACGCCATGACCCACCCGGATGGCATGCAGATCAAGATCACCCGCCAGGAGATAGGCCAGATCGTCGGCTGCTCTCGCGAAACCGTCGGCCGCATCCTCAAGATGCTGGAAGAGCAGGAGCTCATCTCGGCCCACGGCAAGACCATAGTGGTGTTTGGCACCCGCTGACCGGGTTCCCCGACGGCTCAGCACAGGGTCGTTGGATAAAAAAGGCTGCCACGGCAGCCTTTTCTGATCTCCTCCCCTATAATCCCGCACGCCCTTCCCCGGCCTCAACCAAGCGAGTGTGTATGCATCTTCAATGTCCCCTGTGCCGCAGCCCCCTGCATCTTCATGAAGCCTCCCGCGGGGTCTATTGCGACAACAAGCACCATTTCGATCCGGCCCCGGAAGGTTATCTGGATCTCATCCCGGGCAAGAAGGATCCCAAGGACAGCGACAGCCGGGCCCTGCTGCGCGCCAAGCGCCGCTTCCTGGAGCAAGGGCACCAGCTGCCCCTGGTGGAGGCCATGGCAACCCTGCTGGCACCGCTCGGCGAGCGCGAGCTGATCCATCTCGGCTGTGGTGAGGGGTACTACTGCCGCGCCCTGGCAGAGCGCCTGCCGGGCTGGCAGTTTGGCGGCCTCGATCTGGCCAAGAACGCCATCTTCGCCGCCAACAAGGCGCAGCCCGACGGCCATTTCGTCATCGCCGATCCGGCCAAGGCGCCGCTGCTGGCCGGCTCCGCCCAGGTGCTGCTGGTCAACGATCTCAAGATCAAGACAGAGCTGCTGGTCAGCCTGCTGACCCCGGGCGGCTACCTGCTTCACCTGCAACCGGGCCCGCGCCACCAGTGGCAGCTGAGGGTCAGCCTCAACCCGGTGAGCATGGAGCACCCCCTCAGCTGGCCAGCCCTGGCCGGGCTAGTCCCCGTTGAGCGGCAACGCTGCCAGTTCTCCATGACCATGGATCAGGCTCTGCGCGCCCATGTGCTGGAAACCAGTCGCCTCGGCTGGCGCGCCGGCGGTGAACAGCGTCACGCCTTCACCCAGCAGGGGCCGGACGAGCTTGAACAGGATCTGCTGCTGAGCCTGTGGCAGAAGCCGCTCTGAGCTGTCTATCCCAGATGAAAAAAAAGGCCCATACGGGCCTTTTTAGTCTGCGCGGCATGGCGTCCTGGCCTTGCCGCTTGCAGCAAGGAATCAGGGACGGCAGCGGATCTTCACCTGGAAGCCTGACCAAGGAATGGGGCCTTGGCCCCATTCCTGATGACCATCAGTTGCAGCTGGCAGCCCCCTGATCCACCCAGACATCGTGCTTGCCCGGCTCGTTGCCTTTGCTCCAGTACTTGGCTTTCCATTTGCGGCCATTGTGAGTGGTCAGGTCACCGGCGTTGTAGGCCACAGCGGCATTCCAGCCGAGCTGCACCTGGCTCACCAGCTTCCACTGATCGGCGGCCGGGCCCGGCTCGTTGCCCTGGGTCCAGTACTTGGCCTGCCACACCAGCTGCTTGTGGCTCACCTTGTCATTGGTGTTGTAGACGGCGCCGGCACTCCAGGCCGGCCAGTTGGCCGCGTCTGGATCGGTGGCACTGCATTCACCACCACCGCTTGCCGGGGTGACGGTAAGCCGGGTCTGGCCCTGGGTATCCAGGGCGCCATCGGTCACGGTGACAGTCAGATCGTAATCCGTGTTGACCGCCACGCTAGGGGCCGTCAGCACCAGGGTCTTGCTGCTCTGGCCGCTGGCGGTCAGACCGGCCGGCACCGCCCACTGATAGCTCAGGCTGTCGCCATTGGGGTCGGTGGCATTGGCGGTAATGCTCACCTGCATGCCCGCCTGCACCGAGGCGGGAGCCAGCGCGGTCAGCACGGGTGGCTGGTTGGGCGGTGGTGCCTGGTGGGTCACCACCACGCGGTCCACGCCCGCCAGTCCCTGCTCATCGGTGACGGTCAGCTCGAACGTCAGCTGGGTATCTTGGGCGACTGTGCCCAGACTCAGCCTGGCTCGCGCCTGCTCCGCATCCCTCAGGGAGGCCTGCGGACCGCCGACCTGGCGCCATTGATAACGCAGGGCACCGTTCTCCGGATCCCGGGAGGCGGCACCGTCGAGCACCAGCTCGGCAGGGCCCGTGGTACGCATATCGCCACCGGCATTGGCCAAGGGGGGCTGGTTGATGGCAGGCGGCGGCAGGATGGGGTCTGCACTTACCTCACTTACCCCCGCATCACCGGCCACGATCCGTGCGTCTATGGTCTGGTGCATGATGCGCCACTGATCGGCGAAGAAGATACCCTCTGGCCTACCCGACGTCATAAGGTTGCTCATTCGGTAAGGATCTGCAGACCCTGTATGCCACAACCCCAGGTTGTGGCCCAGCTCGTGGCTCAGGGTCAGCGACTGCCCATAGACGGTGATATTGCCGGGGCAGGCGCTCCGATAGCCAGCACGCGGCGCACTATCTTCTGGCCCAATGCCGAAGGACAAACCAGCCCCCGAACCACTGCACTCCCTGGCATCATCTTTGTAGCTACGCATGACATAGATGTTGGAGAAGACTTGGTCCGTGTTCGGGATCCAGCCCTCCCGCAGCGGCGCCCCTAATTCCGAGCCATCCGTCTCATAGACTTGACCATCACCATTCTTGTCCCATTCGTGTACCAAGATGCCGTGATCCACCCAGTTGAGGCGGATGTTGTAGGGAGCAAAACGTCTGCTCATGTCCGCCATGATGATGGCGCCGTCATCCCACAGGTGGGTCTGGCGCTCGCCGGGGAAGGCGATGTAGCTGTAGGAGAGGCTGAGCGCCTTGGGGGCTGTGATAAACAGCCGCACCTGCTCCACCAGCCTGTCGCCCGCCAGAATATCGAGCCAGGTTTCCCCTGCGGCCAGACCCTGCAACTGCAACCTGTCCTGAGTTTCCCCCGTTACCAGTTGCAGACTGACCAGTTCGGGGTTGGCGATGCGATAACTCAGCGGCTGCGGGCCCGGCACCTTGCCGATCAGCAGCGCCTCCGGCACGCCCTGGCTGCTGAGCAGCTTCTGCTTGGTAGCAGACCCCAAGCCTGGATCGAAGGCCAGCTGGTTGGCAGGGTCTGGCAGCACCAGGGCATAAGGGTTTGCCTCGCGCACCTGCTGCCCCTCGGCCGCCAACCAGAGTTCCCCCTCCTCATTGGAGCTGAAGCCCTGCTCATCCGGGCCAGAAACATAAGTCAGGCGGAACTCATAGTCTTGATCCGCCCGCACCTTGATGGGGGCGGTCGGGATCAGCTGTGTACCGCCGCTGAGCTGTATGCTCCCCTCGTATACAGGCTCGCCACTCTCGATGTCGGTGAGGCGCAGGCTGAACTGGCGGTCGTTGCCGCCCCAGACCCCCTCCTGCACCCTGAACAGGGTGATCTCCAGCTCGTCCCCGCTCAGGGGGTGCTCGGCCGAGGCGATACGGATAGTTCGACTCAGGCTCTGACCGGGACGCTGTTTCAGCAGGCCATTGCTGACAGAGGGCTCCTGCCAGAGGGTGCTCAGGGGTTGAATCAGACTCGGCACGGCCACGGCGGGATCATAGACGGTGACGGGCAGGGAGAAGGTAGAGGTGCTTGCGCCAACCTTCTTGTAGCCTGGCTCCAGAGGCAGGCCGTTATCGCGCACCTCGTACTTCGCCAGATAGCTGCCGACCTGCTGAGTGTTCACACCGCTGAGCTGCTTGATGCGGCCGCTGAGATCCCCATCGTTCTCGTCCCAGGCCGTCATCTGAGGGGCGAAGGTCGCCCCGAGCGGCAGTTGCAGGACGAAGCCATCGACCCAGGCCTCCTGACTGTAGAGGCGTGGCTTGGTCTGATCCTTGCGAAACTCGCCTGTGGTGCTGTTCTGCTGGGCCAGAGCCTGCGGCCCCCATGCGGCCAGCAGGGCGAGCATGCCCCCCTGCACCGCCAGATTTACCTTGTTTTTTTTCATCTGCATTCCGTGATTTCCCTATTATTGGCACCTGCTTCGGTGGCAGGGGCGTCGTTGTTATTGCGTTGACATGAGCACAGAGTTAAACCCCAGCCGAGGCGGGGTTTGCCTGGCGCGGCGACATGAAGGGGGAAGGCAAGCAGGGCGCCAACCAGACAGGTCGACAGTGAGGAGGGGTGGACTTTGCATGGCGAATAATCCTTTTTCGTTATTAGTCAATACGATAAGGACGACGTAACCAACAGATGGTGCAAGATCTCCCCTTGGCAGAGGATCGATACGACCTGTGGCGGCCCCGCTGTCCTAGATCATGGATCCTTAGACCGGAAGCTTTGCGTCCCGGCCTTTCGACCGGTTTGCCCTTATACACAAATTAATCAGTAGTGCGCGGCGATTATTCTCCATAGGCGCAGTCACTGCAAATGGCAGAGCGGGGACTCAGTTGATTGATTTATCAAAAAAGAACCCTGCAGACAGGGTTAAGCTCGGTGTGAGAGCGGATGTCAACCACCCAACCAACTCTATTGAGAGCGATTTCAAGATGAAAATATTTTTTCATTTTGAGGGAAAATGATGAATTTCTTCGACAACATTGACGCTGGTGGCCATGGCTGGCGGTTTATCCGCCCCGAGCTGAGGTCAGCCCGCAAAGAGTCACAGGAGAAAGGAATGGGGCCAAGGCCCCATTCCTTATGACTATCAGTTGCAGCTGGCAGCCCCCTGATCCACCCAGACGGCGGCCTTGCCAGGCTCGTCGCCCCTGGTCCAGTACTGGGCCTTCCACTTGCGACCATTGTGGTTGGTGAGATCCCCGGTGTTGTAGGCCACAGCGGCATTCCAGCCGAGCTGCACCTGGCTCACCAGCTTCCACTGATCGGCGCTCTGGCTTGGCTCGTTGCCCTGGGTCCAGTACTTGGCCTGCCACACCAGTTGCTTGTGGCTCACCTTGTCATTGGTGTTGTAGACGGTGCCGGCGTTCCAGGCCGGATGGTTGGCCGCATCGGGATCGGTTGTCTCGCAGCCGCCCCCCGTGCTGGCCGGCTTGACGGTCAGGCGGGTGCCGGCGCTGGCGTCCAGTGCCCCGTCGGTCACCATCAGGGTCAGGTCATAGACAGTGTCGCTGGTGACGCTCGGGCCTGTGACCACCAGGGTTGCACTGTCCTGACCGGTGGCGGTGAGACCCGCTGGCAGGCTCCACTGATAGCTCAGGGCATCACCGTTCGGATCGGACGCAGTGGCCTTGATGGTCACCTGCTTGCCGGACTCGACGGTCGCACTGGCCGGTACGCTGACCACGGGGGGCAGGTTCGGCTGTGGCGCCTTGTTGGTCACCACCACCTGATCCCTGGCCGAGAGTCCCTGATCGTCGGTCACTGTCAGCTCGAACACCAGATTGATGTCGGTAGTGGCGGCATCCAGCACCACGCGGGCCCTGGCCTGGGTGGCGTCCAGCAGGCTGGCCTGGGGACCCGAGACCTGCTTCCAGCTGTAGGTCAGCACGCCGCTTTCCGGATCGTGGGAGGCGGAGCCGTTGAGGGTCACCTCGGCCGGGCCTGTGACGCTCAGATCGCTGCCGGCATTGGCCACAGGCGGCTTGTTGACCGGCGGCAGTGTGCCCTCGCCGTGGCCCAGCCCCTCGTGCATGGCGTTGAGGATGTCGCCGTTGTCCGCATCGATCTCCCAGGCGAACAGGCCGCCAAGCTGGTTCGCCAGCACGTACTGCCCCTTGGCCTTGACAGAGCGATCGTTGTCGAAGCTGATGAGATCGCCGCTGCTGGCCTTGAACACATAGGCAGCCTCGGCCACCTCGTCATAACCCTGCGCCCAGCCGGCGCCCATGCGGTTGTTGACGATGTCGCGATAATCCACCACGCCATTTTCCCAGGTGCCGCTGACCGGCCCGGTGGCGGTACCGGTGAAGGGATTGCCGGCCTGGTAGTTCTTCACCCCGCTCCAGCCACGGCCATACATGGCGGCGCCCACCACCAGCTTGCCGGGCGGTACGCCCTTGGCCAGCATGGCTTTCACCGCCTTGTCGGTGGTGTACTTGGTGTCAGGATCCCAGCTCGCGGCATAGAGGTTGGTCTGATGACCCAGGTTCTGCAGGTCGAAGGCGCCCTTGAAGTCGTAACTCATCAGGAAGATGTGATCCATGTACTGCTGGGCGCTCTGGTAGTCCACATCCTCGATCTTGTCGCCACCGGCGCCGACGGCGGAGGTCAGCTCATACTGGCGGCCGGTCTCGGCTTCCAGCTCGTCGAGCATGGCCCGCAGCTCCTGCATCAGCACGGCATAGGTCTGGCCATCGGTCGCCGGGTTGCCGAGGTTGGGGTTGGCTCCCTGTCCACCCGGATACTCCCAGTCGATGTCCACGCCATCGAAGAACTTCCAGGTCTGCAGGAACTCTTTGACCGAGGCAACGAAGGTGTCGCGCTTGGTCTTGTCGCCGAAGAAGTAGAAGGGATCGGAGAGGGTCCAGCCCCCGACAGACGGCAGGATCTTGAGGTCCGGATGGGCCTGCTTGAGCGCCATCAGGTTGCCGAAGTTGCCCTTGTAGGGTTCATCCCAGGCGCTGAGGTTGCCCTGGGACATCTGAACAGCCGCCCAGGGATCGTGGATGGAGACCTTGAAGTCCTCACGACCGGCACAGGAGCGCTGCAGCGCCTCGAAGCTGCCTGAGATCTCTTTGAGGCTGTCGTTGATGCCGTTGCCGCCGCAGATGGGGGTGAAGCCGTAGAGGATGTGGGTCAGGTTCTGGGCCGGGATCTTGTCCACGGTGAACTTGCGGCCATAGACGCCCCACTCCACGTAATAGGCCCCCACCACCTTGCCAGACTTGTTGGCGTAGGGCTTGTTGTTCTCCTTGAGGGGCGCATTGAGCGGCACCAGGTGGCTGCCGTCGGTATCGGCGACCATCAGCTCCTTCTTGTCGGAGAGGGTGCAGCCGTCGGCGTTGCACAGGGCGACCTGCATCTGGTAGCGGCCCCCCTTGGTCACCTTGAAGTTGGCGGTACCCGCGGCGGAAGCAGGGCCTGACCACACCTCCTTGCCATCGAGCAGCACCTTGGCGGTCTGACCGACGTCACCGGACCAGAGATTCCAGGTCACGCTGACGGGGGCACCATCCTTGTGAACTGTCACCAGCTGGTTGTAGGCAGAGGCGGCCTGATTGACTTCGACGATGGCGAACTTGGTGGGGCCCGAGCCTATGGTGGGTTTGCCCGGGGCAGCGGCGAAGGCGGAGGTAGCACAGAGTCCCCCGACCAGGAGCGTCAGCAGGGATAGTTTTGGACTTAACATATTTGAACTTCCTTATTTCGTTATTGGAATTAACAACGAAAAAGGCAACGCAACCTGCCAGGTAACGCAGACATCATCGCCACCATGGCTTGGCCCATGGACGATACAACCTGTGGTGACCCCGCTATCCTAGGTGCTTTGACCCTTAGACCGGAGGCTTTGCGTCCCGGACTTTCGTCCGGTTTGCCTTTTTGCACAACTTGATTTGCGACAAAAATAATCGCCGGATGACTATAGGAGGGAGTCGGAGGAGGCGCTACCTAGTAAAAATGACAGCGAATAGGACTCATTTTCCAGATTGTTCGCGAACATGCCGGCAAGCTGGCGCCAACATCGGTGATGCTGGCGCCTGATGACAGTTCCCTAACTTGCCGAGCAATGCTTGATTGTGTGAAGGCTGTCACTGTATTGGCAGCAGCAGGCTGTTCATCAGCGCCCGCAGCTTGAGGGGTTTGACCGGCTTGCTGACGTAGCCAAAGCCGTGCTCGCGGATCTGGGTCTGCAGCTCGCTCTTGCGATCCGCGCTGATGATGATGCCGCCTATGTCGTTGCCATGGGCCAGCCGGATCATGTGCAGCGCCTGCAGCCCCGTCTTGCCGTCATCCAGGTGGTAGTCGGAGAGCACCAGCCGGGGCAGGAAACCGGCTCCTATGATCTCCTCTGCCTGCTCCAGGCTCTGGGCGCAGCGCACCTCGCAGCCCCAGCGTCCCAGCAGGGAGGCCATGGCGATGAGGATCTCCTCCTCGTTGTCGATGCAGAGCACCCGGATCCCTTCGAGCTGGCTGTCCCGCACCACGGGGGCCGCCAGCTGGCTCGGCGTCACCGGCCGGGTCGCGAGGTTGAGGGTGATGGAAAACACGGACCCCGCCCCGGGCCAGCTGCGCAGGGAGAGCTGATGTCCCAGCACCTGGGAAATGCCGCGGGCGATGGCGAGACCGAGGCCAAGTCCCTGCTCCCTGGCGGTGCGGGAGTGATCGAGGCGGGAGAACTCGTCGAAGATCGCCTCCTGCTTGTCCAGCGGAATGCCGGGGCCATTGTCCCACACCTCGATGCGCACCTTGTCCCCCAGGCGGCGGCAGCCGAGCAGCACCCGGCCGCCCGGGTTGTAACGGAACGCATTGGTGAGGAAGTTCTGCAACACCCGGCGCAGCAGGCGCACGTCGCTGTAGACCGCGAGGCGGCTCTCCACCACGGAGAACTGGATCTCCCCCGCCTGGGCCAGCACCCCGAACTCCGCCTTGAGGTTGCCCAGCACGTCGCTCAGGGCGAAATCGAGCTTCTTCGCCTTGAACTTGCCCGCCTCGAGGCGCGAGATGTCCAGCAGATCCGTGATGAGATCCTCGGTCGCCCCCAGGGCATCGTCGATGTGGCGGGCGATGCGGACCTGCTCCGCCGCCTGCTCCCCTCCCTGCGGCAGCATCTCCAGCAGGGAGGAGGTAAACAGCTTGGCCGCGTTCAGCGGCTGGGTCAGATCGTGGCTCACCGCCGCCAGGAAGCGGCTCTTGGAGTGGTTCGCCCGCTCCACCTGCTGGTTCACCAGCAGCAGCTGGCGGTTGAGCTCGGAGAGTTCGTGGGTACGCTCGGCCACCCTCGCCTCCAGGTGCTCGTTCGCTTCCCGCAGCACCCGCTCCGCCGCCCGGAAGGGGGTGATGTCGGTGAAGGTCATCACGAAGCCCCCCGCCGGCATGGGATTGCCCTGCATCTCGATCACCCGGCCGTCCGGTCGCTCCCGCGCCGAGACATGGGGGCTGCCCCGCTTCATGAAGGCGACCCGGCGCGCCACCTGGGCCTCGATCTCCCCCGGGCCGCAGAGCCCCTGCCTGGCGTTGTAGCGGATGATCTCCTCGATGGAGCGCCCCACCTGGATGAGCCCGTGCGGATAGTGGAACAGCTCTATGTAGCGCCGGTTCCAGGCCACCAGCTTGAGCTCCCTGTCCACCACAGAGATCCCCTGCCCCATGTGCTCTATGGCACCCTGCAGCAGGCCGCGGTTGAAGCGGAACACGTCCGAGGCCTCGTCCACTATGGTGGCTATCTCCTCGAGCTGCATGTTGCGCCCCTGCAGGGCAGAGGCCAGCACCAGCCGGGCGGACGAGGTGCCAAATACCCCGGCCAGCAGCCGCTCGGTGTGGGCAATCAGGTCGGCCGACGCCTGCATCTGGGGCGCCAGGGTGCCGCCGCGCTCGCCGGCGAAGCGGCCGAAGGCGCGCTTGACTCGGCTCGAGCCGACGAAGCGGGCCGCCAGCATCTCCAGCTCCTTGACCGAGACCCGCGCCTGGTAGAGCGCCGTGGTATCCCGGCTCGGCTTGCCGACGAAGTTGGCGGCCTGCAGCCGCTCGCTCACCGCCGCCCGCGACAGCAGGGAGCCCGCCACATAGCCGAGCAGGTTGAGCAAGAGGCTCAGGAAGATGCACCAGGCCCCCAGGCTCAGCTCGCGAAAGGCGGGCCAGTCGGGGGGGGCCAGCAGCGCCTCCAGGGGCGAGCCCGCCAGCAGGCCGCTTTCGGCCAGCAGGGTGAGGAACCAGAGGCTGACCCCGAGGGCGAGCCCGAGATAGACCCCCTTGCGATTGCCGTGCCGCCAGTAGAGGCCGAGCAGCAGGGCCGGTGCGAACTGGGCCACGGCGCCGAACGACAGGTAGCCGATGCGCGACAGGCTGGTGAGGTCCCCAAGCCAGAGATAGAGCACCCAGGCCGCCAGCAGGATCAGCAAAATGGCGCCCCGGCGCACCTGCAGCAGCAGCCGCATCAGGCGCTCATCCCGCCCCTGCTGCCAGAAGCGGCGCAGCAGCACGGGCAGCACCAGATCGTTGCTGACCATGATGGCCAGGGCGATGGTGCAGACGATCACCATGCCGGTGGCCGCCGAGGTACCGCCGAGAAACGCCAGCATCGCCATGCCGTCGAAGCCCAGCGACATGGGCAGGCTGATCACATAGGTATCCGAGGCCATGTCGGCCCCCACCCACTGCTTGCCCGCCAGCGCCAGCGGCCAGATGAAGAGCCCCATCAGGAACAGGTAGAGGGGGAACAGCCAGCGCGCCCAGTGCAGATCCTGGCCCTGATTGTTCTCCACCACAGTCACGTGGAACTGGCGCGGCAGGCAGATGACGGCGCACATGGCCACCAGGGTATAGATGGCGAGCTCCAGCAGACCGCCCGGCGACACCGCCACCACCGCATCGAGAAAATCGCTGGCCACCAGGGTGCGGGCCTCGCTCGGCCTGGCGATGATGAGCCAGAGCGCGAAGCCCCCCACCGCCATGAAGGCGAGCAGCTTGACCACGGACTCGAAGGCGATGGCGACCACCATGCCACGATGGTGCTCGGTGGCGTCCAGGTTGCGGGTGCCGAACAGTATGCTGAACAGGGCCAGCAACAGGGCGACGCCGAGGGCCAGCTCGGCCGTGTTGCCCGTGGGCCCCGCCGGCACCGAGTTGGCCATCAGCAGATCCAGCCCGGTGACGATGGCCTTGAGCTGCAGCACCAGGTAGGGAAGTATCCCCATGACGGCGATCAGGCTGATCACCATGGCCAGGCGCTGGGACTTGCCATAGCGGGCGGCGATGAAGTCGGCGATGGAGGTGATGTGCTCGCGCTTGGCCACCAGGATGAGGCGGGCCAGCAGGCGCCAGCCAAACAGGAACACCAGCATGGGGCCAAGATAGATGGGCACCGGCGACCAGGGGGATTCGCTGGCCTGCCCCACTGTGCCGAAGAAGGTCCAGGAGGTGCAATAGACGGCGAGCGACAGGCTGTAGAGCAGGGGCTGGCCCTTGAGCCGACGGCGCTTGCTCTTGTCCGCCACGTAGGCGATGAGGAACAGCAAGCCCAGATAGGCGAGCGACAACCCGATCAGCAGCCATCCTTGGTGCATCTACATTCTTCCCTTGTTCAGATGTGTTGAGCGCCGCGCCGGCTCAGCGTGCCGGCGGGCAACCGTCATTGAGTGTGCCCGCTCAGGCGGCGGCGTCCTCATGCTCCCCGCGCAGCCGCAGCACGAAGACCGGCAGCACCACCAGCACCATGATGAAGAAGATGCCCCCACCGAGCGGCTCGAACAGCACACCGCAGATCGCCATCAGGGCCGCCACCGTCATGCCGAGGCCGAGCGCCGCATAGAGCGCCTGGGTGGGGATCTGCTGCTCGGCGGGCAGTTGGCGGGTCATGAAGCGCACGGCGCCGAGGTGGCTGATGCAGAAGGTGACCCCGTGCAGCAGCTGGCCCAGCACCAGCACCACCAGTTCGGTAGAGGCGCCGAGCAACACCCAGCGCACCACGCAGCCGACGGCCCCCACCAGAAACAGGGTCTGGGCCCCGAAGCGGTGGAAGAAGCGCTTGTCCGCGGCAAACACGGCGATCTCCGCCACCACTCCCAGGGCCCACAGGTAGCCGATCAGGGTGCCGCTGTAGCCAGCCCCCTTCCAGTACATGGCGCTGAAGCCGTAGTAGGCGGCATGACTGCCCTGCAACAAGGCAGTAATAAGCAGGAAGCGGCGCACCGGCGCCGACTTGAGGGTGACGAGCAGGGAGGCCCGGGCCCGCTCCCCCTTGAGTTCCTGGGGCACCGGTCGCAGCGGCAGCACGCTCAGCGCCAGCATGGCCAGCAGTCCCGCCACCATGGTGTGCAGCACCCAGTCGCTGCCGAAGTTGCTCACCAGGGCGCCGACCAAGGTGGAGGCGACGATAAAGGCAAAGGAGCCGCACAGCCTCACCTTGCCATAGTCGAGGTGCGTCTGCACCACCATGCGGGTGGCGAGCGCCTCCCCCATGGGCATCAGGGTCGGGTAGATGAAGTTCGCCACCAGGGTCAGCAGCACCAGCCACCAGAGGCTGTGGCTCAGATAAAAGCCGAGGAAGGCCAGCAGGCTCAGCAGGCAGAGCAGCCGGGTGACGGGCAGCAACTGACCGGCCCCCTTGACCCGTCCCATCACCATCAGGTTGCCGGCAAAACGGATGGCCATGCCGACCCCCAGCAGCAGGCCTATCTGCTCGGCGCTTACCCCTTTGCCCTCGAGCCACAGGGACCAGAACGGCAGATAGGCACCGTAGACGAAGTAGAAGGCGCCAAAGAACAGGGCTAACCAGGAGAAGGCGGGCATAGGGGCTCGGCAGCGGGACAAGGGGCACAAATGATAACCGATTTTGGCGCGGGGATCCCCTGGGGCAAGGGGGAATAAAAACGATAAATATCAATAAAGTTGAACCTTTGTCACATCCCCCTGTCTATCTGGATAACACCGCTTCCTGATGAGTGTTGCAATCCTTACACCCGCCCCTGGCGGGTTTCTTTTTGGGGCTGGTTTGGGCCGCCAGACACAGAGAAGGGGCCCTGGGGCCCCTTCATCATCATCGTCATCGGCAAGTATCAGAACACGTACTTGACCCTTGCGCTCAGGTTGCGACCCGGCTCGGTCTGGTTGCTGGTGTCCGCGCTGGCGGCAAGGCCCGTGATGCTCTCGTAACTGACGTACTCCTTGTCAAACAGGTTGAAGACGCCGACGTTGAGCTGCAGATCCTGCATCGGCTTGAACTGGGCGTAGATATCCACCACGCCCCAGCCGGCGCTCTTGATGTTGTCGTTGCCTCTGGCGTCCTTGCCCACCTTGTCCATGTCGTCGGCGAAGCGCAGTGCGGTGTTGATGTTCCAGTTCGGCTGCTCCAGACGCACACCCAGGCTGCCGTTGAACGGGCTCAGGCTGTTGATGTAGTTGCCGTCGCCGTCCTTGCCCTCGATGTAGGCCAGGTTGCCCCAGACGTTCACCAGCTCGTTCAGCCAGTAGTCCGCCTTGACCTCGGCCCCCTTGGTGGTCGCCTTGTCCAGGTTCTGGTACTGATAGATGGCGGTGCGCCCTTCGGTCCCCACGGCGGTCAGCTCGATGAAGTCGTCGAACTGGTTGTAGAAGGTCGCCACCTCGTAGCTGAAGCCGCCGCTGCTGCCGCGCACCCCCAGATCGATGCCGTCGCTGCTCTCGGGCTTGAGGTTAGGGTTCGGCTCGATGCGATAGCCGTAGGCCTGGTGGTTCAGGGTGGAGAAGGCGTTGTCATACATGGGCACCTTGAAGCCGTGGCTGTACTGGGCGAACAGGTTGGCCGCCTCGTGAGCCTTGAACACCAGCCCCAGCTTGGGAGAGAACTCCCCTTCGGATATCTTCTGCATGTTCTCGCCGGTGTAGGCGGGATCCTCGTCCGGGGTCATCTTGTAGTAGTCGTAACGGGCACCCGGGGTCAGCACCCAGCGCTCGCCAAACTTGATCTCGTCGAAGGCCCAGAGCGCGCTGCGCTCGCTGGTGGTGGACGGGAAGCTCAGCTCGCTGTAACCAACGAAGTCGCCCGGCACGGTCGGCGCCTTGAAACGGGTACGCTCGTTGTCGGTGTGCTCATACTCCACACCCCAGGCCAGACGCTGGTTGGCGAGCGCCTTGCTGAACTTCACCTGGGCCCCCAGACTCTCCTGCTCGAAGCCGTTGTGATCCAGGGAGTTCTTGGTCACATAGGGGTTGCGCGGGTTGACCGGATACTTGGAGGAGGCGTACTGATCCAGGGTCTGCTTGGTGCGGGTGTAGTAAATCTTGCTGTCCACCCGATCCGCCCAGGGGGCGTTCAGGGCCAGGCCGTGATCCAGCACCAGGGAGAGGTTGTCGGTATCTTTATCGGTGATCGGCTGATTGAAGACGGAGCCCGCCTTGGTCAGATCGATGGCATCAGGATCCTGCCCCTCGATGAAGTAGTCGACCGTCAGCTTCAGGAACTGAGCATCGGAGAGGTTCCACTTGCTCTTGAGCAGCACCGCCTGGCTGACGATGTCGAACTCGTCCTTGTCGCTGTCATGGTTCTGGGTCACCCCGCCGTCGCGCCAGGTGTAGCGCAACAGGTTCTCGAACTCGCCGGTGCGTAGCGCCCCCGTGATGCCGGCCATCTTCTGGTGGCTGCTGGAGGCATAGCCGGTGGTCGCGTCCAGGTAGCTCTCCTTCCCCTTGAGGAAGTCGCCGGCATCCTTGGTGGTGATGGCGATGACGCCCCCCAGGGCATCGGAGCCGTAGGCTGCGGACGCCGGCCCCTTGGCCACTTCCACCTGCTTGATCATGTCGGTGTCGAAGTAGGTCTGGCCCACACCGCCATTCTTGTAGGCGTCGTTCTGGCGCACCCCGTCCTGCACCACCTTGACCCGGTTCTCGCTCATGCCGCGAATAGTGAAGGTCTGGGCATCCCCCGCCCCCCCCTGCACGCTCACGCCCGGCTCATAACGGAACAGATCGGCGACATTGCTGACGACCTGCTCTTCGATCTGCTCCGAGGTGATGACGGCGATGGGGCCGGAGACGTCTTCCAGCTTCTGCTCCATGCGGGAGCCGCTGACGACCATGACTTCATCCGTTTTCTTGTCTGCGGCGAAAGCAGGGGATACCAGCCCGGCCGCCACGGCGAGGGCAATCAGAGAGGGGGTGTTGTTGTGCGCCACTGCAAAGTCCTTATTGAGAATCATTATCAACCGAACGGCATCTTACCCAGCCCGCGACAAAGATCAATAATAAAGTGAATCATTCTCATTTTCTTTTGCTTCTGAACGGTTTTACACTAGCGCCTCTTTTTTCCTGCTCGCCATGCTGCCATCGTATGGTGCTGTACCTTTGCCAATCTCTGCCTTTGTGAGTGAGATGCCATGACTCGACGACTCCCCCTGCTCGCCCTGCCCCTGCTGCTGGCCGCCTGCGCCACGGCGACGCAGATCCAGCCTCCCCAGACCCTCTATCACTACCAGCTTGGCGAGGGGACGGACGACAGGCCCCTCAGCCTCGCCCAGGCGGTGGGCAAGGTCAGGGATGCCGACATAGTGCTGGTGGGCGAGCTCCACAGCCACCCGGCCGTGCACCTGTTGCAGGCAAACCTGCTGGCGGAGCTTGCAGGAATGTCGCGCGTCGATGGGCGGGCCCTGGTGCTCTCCATGGAGCAGTTCACCCGCGCCGATCAACCCGTGCTGGATGCCTACCTGGCCGGGCGCATCGGCGAATCCACGCTGATCCGGGACGGCCATGCCTGGCCGAACTACCCGAGCGACTACCGCCCCCTGGTGGAGTTCGCCAAGGCGCAGCAGCTGACGGTGATCGCCGCCAATGCCCCCAAGCCGCTGGTGAGCTGCGTCGGTCAGGAAGGCCCCGAGTGGCTCGACAAGCTGCCAGCCAGCCGCCGCAGCCAGCTCGCCCGCGAGCTCACCCTGGGGGATGACGGCTACCGCCAGAAGTTCATGGCCTCCCTGCATCATGGGGATGCGGACGGCAATGCCCGCCGCTTCGCCGCCCAGACCAGTTGGGACGACACCATGGCCGAGAGCATGGTCGACTATCTCAAGCAGCATCCCGGCCGGCGCATCATGCACATCGCCGGCAACTTCCACGTGGAGGGGGGGCTGGGTATCGCGAGCCGCATCGCCAGCCGCAATCCGGCGCTGAGAGTCGCCCTGGTGGTGCCTGAGACTGGCTCCCGGGATGGCAAGGCCGCCCCCGGACGGAGTGCCGACGTGCGGGTGCACATAGCCCCCCTGCCGGAACGCTGGCTAAATGCAGCGGAAATGAAGCAAGATATGGGCGCGCTGCATCAATCCCGCAGCCGTGACTGCAGCCAGTGGCTGCAACCCTAATCTTCCAGGATACGGCGGGTAAAATATGGACGTGTTATTGATCATCGATGTGCAGCAAGGGGTCATGAAAGCGACCCATCACCAACAGCCACAGGTACTGGCCAACATCAACCGGGCCGCGGCCCATGTCAGACAGCATCATGGCCGGGTCATCTACATCCAGCATGACGAGCTGCCAGGGGGCGAGCTGGAACCCGGTACCCCGGGCTGGCAACTGCACCCGGCCCTGCAACCCGCCAAGGGGGATAGCCGGGTACGCAAGACGGCGTGCGACAGCTTCCTCGAGACCGAGCTGGCCTTCCTGTTGGCCGAGCAGTCCGTCGACAGGCTGATCCTCTGTGGCAGCAACACCGATTTTTGCGTCGATACCACGGTACGCAGCGCCGCGGCCCATGGCTTTGAGGTGCTGGTGTTGCAGGATGGTCACACCACAGCCGATCGTCCCCACCTGAGCGCCGAGCAGATCATCGAGCACCACAACTGGATGTGGCAGCATCTGGACCTGCCCGAGGGCAGACGCATCACCCTGCTCACCACGGATCAGCTGCTCGAAGCGGCTCAACCCGCGCTGGCGTGCTAATCTGCCCGCCTTGAAGTGATCACCCGATTGGAGTCTTGCGTGCGTCTATTCTCTGCCGTTGCCCTTGTGCTGTTGTTACCGGCGATCACGGCCTGCTCCGGCATGCCGGGCACCACGCCCGACGGCCCGGCCCCCCTGTTTCATACCAACATCAACGAAGAGGGGAGCAAGCGCTTCACCTTCGAAGCCGCGCCCCTCGACGTCCTGCCGAGTCGGTTGCAGGAGGATGACAGCCGGCTGAGCCGCAACAGCAAGAGCCTGCTGGAGCGCCGCGAGGCCCTGCAGGACGAGCAACTGACCGAGACGCTGGCGGCGCGCAACTATTGCCGCACCGGCTACATAGTCCTCAGTCAGACCTCCTGGAAGATCCGGGGGGAGTGCAACGAGACCGCCACCCAGGCCGATCGCGACGCCTTCCCCAACAAGGCCTCCTGGCAGGAGTGATCCCGATTGGGGGACAGGTAACAAAACGGGCAGCCCAGGCTGCCCGTTTTTCATCTCATGACCTCGCGCCTCAGACAGGTGCGTCCGTCTCGCTGGTCAACTCGGCGCCGTTGTCGACGCGCTTGTGCCCTTCCACCAGATGGACGAAGTCCACCAGCTCGTCACCCGAGACCCGGAACGCCTGGCCGAAGCCCTTGACGAACAGTCCCTGCTCGGGCTTGAGGCGAAACAGCACGAAGTCCTTGAGGTTGGAGAGCCCTTTGACGATGTCGCCGAAACGCCCCTCCAGCGCCGCTATCGCCTTGCCCCAGCGCTCGTCATCCCGTGCCACCACCTCGGCCACCGCGTCAAAGGTGAGTCGCTTGCGGGCGAACAGTTCGCGGGCGCCGGTCTCGTCCTCGATCAGCATCAGGGAGACCTTGGGCACCTGTTGCAGGTTGCGGGCATGGCGGGCTATCTCGGAGATCAGCACATAGTAGCCATCTTCCTGCAGCACGAAGGGGGCGTAGCTGGCATTGGGGTTGCCTTCGCCATCCACGGTCGCGAGCTGCAGGGTACGGCAACCGTCACGAAATTCGCGGATCTCCGGTTGCAGACGGTTCTGCAGACGCTCCTGACGTTCACTCATGCTTTCACTTCCTCTTGATACTGGTGGCGCAGGGCCTTGAAACGCTCCACCTGGTCAGGCAGCAGCTGACGCTGCTCGTCACGGCCCAGGTAGATCTTGAAAATGCAGCGACCGCTGTGGCCGAAGAACTGGAAGGAGTGCCCCTCCTTGCCCATGAACAGCTTGCTGACCAGGGCAATGCCGACCACGTTGTCGAGCTTGAGGTGGCCGTGCATCTCGCCGTCCCGACCCATCAGGTTGTAGTAGCCACGGGCCGTCTTGCCCTTGGGGAAGGGGGCCTTCACCTCGAAGATGGAGCCGTCAGACTCCACAATGGTGGTCACCTGACCCCAACTGGCCAGATCCGCCAGCAGGGCTTCGGCCTGATCGCTCGGCACCAGCGTCATCAGCTCGGCGGGCAGGTGGCGCACCACCTCCCACTCGCTGACGGCCAGCTCGGTGGCGATGCTGGAAGGATGGGCGCTGGGATCTTGTTCCAGCAGCGCATGAATGCGTTGTGCAATGCTCATCGGTTCTCCCTGGATGATCTGGCGATAGTACTCGGTCTCGCGGCGGATACTGTAATAAAGCGGCCCCCTTAACGCAATTGATAATCGCTTTCATTATCAGTGCATTTTTTTCACGAGCTTGATATTCTCGGCGGCAATCCCACTCTCATACACCCTTCGGAGGTTCGCATGGGCCGTCGTTTTGCCCTCGCACTCAGCCTGCTCGGCTGTTCAGCCCTTTCCCTGCCTGCCGTGGCGCAGGAACGTATCGTCAGCATAGGTCCGGCCACCACAGAGCTCATCATGGCCCTGGGGGGCGAGCAGAGCCTGATTGCCACCGACGTCAGCAGCCCTGAACCCAAGGGGCTGCCGAGAGTCGGCTACCACCGCGCCCTGGCTGCCGAAGGGATACTGAGTCTGGCTCCGACCCGACTGGTCGGCAGCGACGAGATGGGGCCGCCACCGGCCCTGGAACAGCTGCGCCGGGCCGGGCTCGAGGTGACAGTGCTGCCGACGGCACCCACCCTGGCCAACCTCAACGAGCGGATCGACGCCCTGGCCGGCTTGCTGGGCAATCAGGCCGCCGGCACCAGGCTGAAGGCCGAGATCGCCGTCCAGAGCGACAAGCTGGCGGCCCAGGCAAAACAGAACAAGCCCCTCAAGGTCGCCTTCCTGCTGCTACACAAGGGCCAGCCCACCAGCATAGCCGGCGGCAATACCACCGCAAGCGCCCTGGTGACCCTGGCCGGCGGCGTCAACCCGGTCGCCCGCTTGCACGACTACAAGCCCGTCTCCACCGAATCCCTGATCGAACTGCAGCCGGATCTGGTGCTGGTGAGCGGCCGTGACTGGCAACAATATCAGAGCGTCGACAGCGTGCTGGCCCAGGTGCCGGCCCTGGCCGCCACCCCGGCGGGCAAGAACAGGGCCATCCACGCCATCGACGGTCACGCCCTGCAAGGGGGGCTCAGCCTGAGATCCTTGCAGCAGGCCAACCAGATAGCCCAGTGGATCAAGCAGGGTTCATGATGCGTCTGCCGCTGCCCTGGCTGCTCGCGCTCACCGGCTGCACGCTCGCCCTGCTACTGGTCGGCTCCCTCGCCACCGGCCCCATGTCGCTCTCCTTCGCCGAGAGTCTGCAGGCCCTGTTTGCCGGCAAAGAGAGCGGGATAGAGGCACACAAGCTGCTGATAGTGCAGGAGATCCGCCTGCCACGCACCCTGCTGTGCATCGCCGTGGGGGGCATTCTCGGCCTCTGTGGCGCCGTGATGCAGGGGCTGTTTCGCAACCCCCTGGCCGACCCCGGCATCATAGGGGTCTCCGGCGGCGCGGCGCTGGGTGCCGCCCTGGCCATAGTACTGCTGGCCCCCCTCGGCCAGCAGTTGCAGAGCCTGCTCGGCCTCGGTCTGCTGCCCCTGCTTGCCTTCCTCGGCGGGGCGCTCACCACCACGCTTGTGTATTTGCTCGGCACCCGTGAGGGGGGCACCTCGGTCACCGTCATGCTGCTGGCGGGCGTCGCCATCACGGCGCTGTCAGGGGCCGTGATAGGGCTGCTCACCTACCTCGCAGACGATCAGATGCTGCGCAACCTGAGCCTGTGGCAGATGGGCTCCCTGGCCGCCGGCAAGCCGGTGGACGTGGGGCTGGCGCTGCTGACCCTGGTCGCCCTGCTGTGGCTCTTCATGCGCGATGCCAACCCCCTCAACGCCCTGCTGCTGGGGGAAGGTGAGGCCCGTCATCTGGGGGTCAATGTGCAATGCCTCAAGCGGCGTCTCATCCTGCTCACTGCCGCCGGCGTCGGCGTGGCGGTGGCGGTGGCCGGCATGATCGGCTTCGTCGGTCTGGTGGTGCCCCACCTGGTGCGGCTGCTGGCCGGGCCCAATCACGTCAGGCTGCTGCCGCTCAGCGCCCTGCTCGGCGCCGCCCTGCTGCTGGGGGCCGACATGCTGGCCCGCACCCTGCTGGCACCGGCCGAGCTGCCGGTGGGCATCATCACCGCCCTGCTGGGTGCCCCCTTCTTCATCTGGCTCTTGGTCAAGAGTCGCCGGACGCTGTAACAGGAGAACGCCACCTTGCCCGGATCCCCCTCCCCCCTGCTCGCTTGCCGCGGTGTCAGCCTCACCCGGGGCAATCGCCTCATCCTGGACAGCCTGGATCTCGACCTGCATGGGGGCAGTCTGACCGCCCTGCTCGGCCCGAACGGGGCGGGCAAGAGCTCGCTGCTCAAGTGCCTGACCGGCGAGCTGGCCTATGACGGCAACATCTCCCTGTTCGGTCGCAAGCGGCAAGAGTGGGCCGGCGATGCCCTGGCCCACAGAGTCGGAGTGCTGCCCCAGAGCTCGTCCCTGAGCTTCCCCTTCCTGTGCGAAGAGGTGGTGGCCATGGGGCGGTTGCCCCACAGCGAACCCGTCAGCCGCCGCGACCAGATAGTGCGGGCCGCCATGACCCATGCTGGGGTCGAGCACCTGGCCGGCCGCCTCTACCCCGGCCTCTCCGGCGGAGAGCGCCAGCGGGTGCAGTTCGCCCGGGTACTGGCCCAGATCTGGCAGGAGCCGTCACCGGAACGGCTGCCTGATCCCGAGCAGCCGCGACTGCTGCTGCTGGACGAGCCCACCTCGGCCCTCGATCTCAAGTACCAGCATCAGCTGCTCACCATGGCCCGCGCCCTGGCCGCCCGCAATACCGCCGTGCTGGTGGTGCTGCACGACCTCAACCTGGCGGCGCGCTACGCCGACCGGCTGGTGATGCTGGAGCAGGGCAGGCTGATGGCGGACGGCTCCCCGGCCGAGGTGCTGACCCCCGAACTGATCGCCCGCCTCTACGATTATCCCGCCCAGGTGATCCATCACCCCGAGACGGGACAGCCCATGGTGGTGTGATATCGGTGGTGGTGCGAACACGGGCGCATCGTCCTTCGTATCCACGACTACCCCGCCCAGGTGATCCATCACCCCGAGACGGGACAGCCCATGGTGGTGTGATGGCGGGCGCATCGCCCTCCCTCTCCACGACTACCCCGTCCAAGACATCCACCACCCCAAGACGGGACAGCCCATGGTGGTGTGGATCAAGTCAGGCTCCCGAATAGCAAAAGAGCGCCATCAGGCGCTCTTTTGCTTGCAAAGTGGAGGGAGGCTCAGGCGATCTGGTAGCGGCCCGGCTTGTGGTTGAGTGTCAACACCAGGTTACAGATGATGGCCGCGACCACGGAGAGCGCCAGCAGCCAGGGGGAGACCACGAAGAAGGAGGCGATGACGATGGCGCAATCCAGCCCCATTTGCAGCTTTCCGGCGCGGATGCCGAACTTGTCCTGAATAAACAGCGCCAGGATATTGAAGCCCCCCAGGCTCGCCTTGTGGCGGAACATGATGAGCAGCCCCATGCCGATCAGGGTGCCGCCGATCAGGGCCGCATAGACAGGCTCTATCTTGCCTATCTGCAGCACGGCGTTGAGGTGATCCGTCATGAAGGAGACGGTGGCCACGGCGGCGAAGGTGTTGAGGGTGAAGCGCGGCCCCATCCTGAGCCAGGCCAGGGCGTAGAAGGGCAGGTTCATGGTGAAGAACAGCAGGCCGAAGCTCAGGCCGGTGACCTGCTGCAGCAGCAGCGCCAGCCCGGCGGTGCCGCCGGTGAGCAGACCGACCTGATGAAACAGGAAGATGCCGAGGGAAACGAAGCCTGCCGCGGTCAGCAGGGCGAGCACATCCTCATAGAGCGGATGAGCCGAGCGGGGAGTGTTGTCCATAACCTTATGTCCAGTAGCGAAGTGAAAAGAGTGTCTGAGGCCCGGTGACGGGCGCGAGCCCCGTGAGTCGGGACTTCGTTATGGTCACAGTGTCCATTTTGAGTGACCCGGATCACAAGTACGGGATCGCATGCGCCGAAATGGTGCGCGTCAGCGCCGCGTTACAACCCTTGCACCAAAATATGTCACACCCTTCCCCTCTCAGGCTGAAGCCAGCCTGAAGCGCATCTGAAAAACCTGGGCTATCTCGCTGCCAGCAGGCGGGAATCGTTCTAAAATGGCCCCCTTGCCACAGGCTGCGGAGCGACAGCAGATGAGAGTCAGCGTATTCGGAATAGGTTATGTGGGGTTGGTTCAGGCCGCCGTGCTTGCCGAGATGGGCCACAGGGTAACCTGCGTAGACGTGGACGCCGCCAAGGTCGAGCGCCTCAAAGAGGGCATGATCCCCATCTTCGAGCCCGGCCTCGCCCCCCTGGTGCAGGCCAACCATCAGGCCGGTCGCCTGCAATTCACCACGGACGTGGCCGAGGGGGTGGCGTTCGCCGAGCTCATCTTCATCGCTGTCGGCACCCCGCCCGATGAAGACGGCTCGGCCGATCTCAAGCACGTGCTGGCGGTGGCCGGCACCATAGGCCGATTGATGCAGGGCGGCAAGGTGGTGGTTAACAAGAGCACAGTGCCGGTCGGCACCGCCAACCGGGTGCACCGGCATATCGCCGCCATCCTGCGCGATCGCGGGGTCGACTTTCCCCTCGAGGTGGTCTCCAACCCGGAGTTTCTCAAGGAGGGGGCCGCAGTGGCCGACTGCCTGCGGCCGGATCGCATCATCATAGGCACCGACTCGGCCCACGCCCTCTCCCTGCTCGAAGAGCTCTATGCCCCCTTCAACCGCAACCGGGATCGCATCATCCAGATGGACGCCCGCAGCGCCGAGCTGACCAAGTACGCCGCCAACGCCATGCTGGCCACCAAGATCTCCTTCATGAACGAGATGGCCACCCTGGCGGAGAAGCTCGGGGCCGACATCGAAGCGGTGCGCAAGGGCATAGGCGCCGACCCGCGCATCGGCCATCACTTCATCTATCCCGGCTGCGGCTACGGCGGCTCCTGTTTCCCCAAAGACGTCAAGGCGCTGATCCACACCGCCGGCCAGATTGGCTGCGATGCCCCTTTGCTCCATGCGGTGGAGCGGGTCAACGACGGCCAGAAGCACAAGCTCATGGCCCGCCTGCAGCAGCACTTCGGCAGCGATCTGACGGGGCGGACCTTCGCCCTCTGGGGCCTGGCCTTCAAGCCCAACACCGACGACATGCGCGAAGCCCCGAGCCGGGTACTGATGGAGGCGATCTGGGCCGCCGGCGGCAAGGTGCAGGCGTTCGATCCCGAGGCCATGAGCGAGGCCCAGCGTCTCTATGGCCTGCGGGACGATCTGACCCTGTGCGGCACCCAGGAGGCCGCCCTCAAGGGGGCCGACGCCCTGCTCATCTGCACCGAATGGCAGCAGTTCCGCGCCCCGGACTTCGAGCTGCTGCGCCAAACCCTGAAACAGGCCGTCATCATCGACGGGCGCAACCTCTATGACCCGGCCCGCCTGCGCCAGCGCGGCTTCACTTACTACGCCATAGGCCGGGGCGACAGCCTGACCGCCGGATTGCGCGAGGAGCAACGGCAATGAAATATCTGGTCACCGGCGCCGCCGGCTTCATCGGCTTTCATGTGGCGCAGAGGCTCTGCCGCGACGGCCATCAGGTGGTTGGCCTGGACAACCTCAACGACTACTACGAGGTGAGCCTGAAGGAGGCGCGGCTGGCACTGCTGCTGCCACTGCCCGGTTTTCGCTTCGAGCGCGGTGATCTCGCCGATCGCGCTGCCATGGCGGCGCTCTTTGCCCGCGAGCGGTTCGATCGGGTGATCCACCTGGGGGCCCAGGCCGGGGTGCGCTATTCGCTGGACAACCCCTTCGCCTATGCCGACAGCAACCTCACTGGCACCCTCACCGTCCTCGAGGGGTGCCGCCATCACGGGGTGCAGCACCTGGTCTACGCCTCCTCCAGCTCGGTGTACGGCCTCAACGAGCAGATGCCGTTCAAGACCTCGGACGGGGTGGATCACCCCGTCTCCCTCTATGCCGCGAGCAAGAAGGCGGGCGAGCTGATGGCCCACTCCTACTCCCACCTCTATGGGCTGCCCACCACGGGCCTGCGCTTCTTCACCGTCTACGGCCCCTGGGGGCGACCCGACATGGCGCTGTTCAAGTTCGTGCGCGCCATCCTGAACGGCGAGCCCATCGACATCTACAACCAGGGCCGGCTCAGCCGGGACTTCACCCACATAGACGACATAGTAGAGGGGATAGTGCGGGTCGCGGACAGGCCCCCGCAGGGCGACCCGGACTGGCAGGGGGCGGTCGACGCCAGCCCAGCCCCCTACCGCCTCTTCAACATCGGCCATGGCAGCCCGGTGCGACTCATGGATTTCGTGGAAGCCATAGAGGCGGCGCTCGGCAAGCGGGCCATCCGCAACCTGCTGCCCATGCAGGCCGGGGACGTGCAGGCGACCTGGGCCGATACCCAGGCGCTGTTCGATGCCACCGGCTACAGAGCC
The DNA here is from genome assembly GCF_041403065.1 of Aeromonas sp. S16(2024). Classification (NCBI taxonomy): domain Bacteria; kingdom Pseudomonadati; phylum Pseudomonadota; class Gammaproteobacteria; order Aeromonadales; family Aeromonadaceae; genus Aeromonas; species Aeromonas sp. S16(2024). Next base: position 105,638 of record NZ_JBGLQX010000004.1, read on the forward strand.
CAAGTCGGGCTCGAGGAGGGGGTCGCCAGCTTCGTCGACTGGTACAGGACCTACTACGGGGTATGACCCCATCGCCCGAGATGAAGAGGGGCTGCCACTGGCAGCCCCTTTTGCCGGGTCCCGGCCTCAGGGACCCGGGGTATAGCGGAAGGGGTCGAGCCTGGGGGTCAACCCCTGGCATGCGGGCTTGAGGGCCTCAGCCCCCGCCAGCAGCCAGTCGGTGCGATGGCGGTTGCCGAGGTTTTCCATCTTCTCAGGCTCGAAACACAGCACCATCAGATCCGCGCTGCCCAGCACATGGCGCCTGGGCGCTGCCGCCACCCAGGCCGCCGCCTCGCGAGCCTGCTCCCCATCCCCCAGCAGGTAGGGGTAATGTTGCACGGGTTGCCGGGCGAACAGCAGGTGCTGCTCCTTGAAACCGGCAAGCAGCAGCTCGTCCCCCGCTGGCACCCGCTCCGCCACCAGCGCCATCACCCCTTGCGGCGTGCGCATGTCGTTGAGGCGCACGCAAATCCAGCAGGAGTAGAGCAGCCAACCCACCGCCAGCGAACAGAGGATGGCACTGAGCGGCGCCCGGCGCAGCAGCACATTGATCAGCAGCAGCGCCGCCCCCAGCACCAGCAGGGGCAGCCAGGGGGCCGGTCCCAGCTCCCCCAGCCGGTTCGCCAGCTTGTCGCTGACGGCCAGAGCCCCGGCGCCACCCAAGCAGACGATCCCCAGCAGCCAGCCGAGCCCCCCCAGCAGACGCGCGGGCCAGACCCGCGCCAGCAGCGCCCCCATGTAGGGAGCTGCCAGCAGCGCCAGCGCCGGGGTGCCCGGCGTGACATAGACGCCGCGTTTACCCGGCGACAGGGAGAAGAAGAGCACCACCAGCACCAGATAACCGAGCAGCAGTATGACGCGTTTGTCCTGCTCCTGGATGGCCTTGCGCCAGGCCACCACCAGCCAGGGCAGCAGCAGGGAGAGTGGCAGCCAGAACGGCGGGATCACCGAGCTGAGGTAGTACCAGAAGGGTTTGACGTGATGCCAGGCATTCGCATAGCGGGTCACCGTCTGGCGCAGCAGTATGTTGTCTCTGTAGGCCTGCAGCACTGGGTCTCCGCTCTGGGCCACCGCCGTCAGCATGGGCACCAGCCACAGCCCGATGGCCAGCAGCATGAACAGCGGCCCCGCCAGCGCCTTCAACCAGTCGGCAGGGGAGGCGGCGCGGATCTTGTCTCTGTGGGTCCAGATTGCCGGGATCAGGATCAGCAGGGCCAGCAGCCCCACCCCCTTGGTGATGATGCCGAGCCCGGCGGCAAACCAGCCGAGCCAGTACCAGCGCCAACCTCCCCCGCAGAGCAGAAAACGCACGAAACCGTAGACCCCTAGGGTGATGAAGCAGGTCACCAGGGCGTCTATCTGGGCCGTCTTCGCCTGCAGGGTGAACTGGACGGTGAACAGCAGCAGCAACCCGGCCATGAAGCCCGTCGCCGGGCTCCACAGGCGGCGACCCAGATCCCATACCAGGGCTATGGTCAGCAGGCTCGCCAGCAGGGAGGGGAGCAGAAACGCCACCTTGATGGAGCCGGTCAACAGATAGCCAAGGGCGATGCCCCACATAAACAGGGGGGGCTTGTCCGGATAGATCTCGCCGCCGCGCATGGGGAACAGCCACTGCCCGCTCTCCACCATCTCCTTGGCGACCAGGGCGAAGCGCGGCTCGTCGGCAGGCCAGGGATCCCGCAGCCCGAGGCCGGCACCCAGCACTATCAGGGCGATCAGCAGCAGCCAGCCGAGTGAGGCCTGATTGAGCAAGAAGCGGTCATTTGTCATGGTGGATCTCGTTGTCATCGACGGCCTTGCTATGGTGGATCTCGTTGTCCTCGACGAGCTTGTCCCGCTTCCAACCCCTGTGCTGGATATCCAGGTAGAGGCTGTAGAGGGCGGTGAAGGTGGGGAAGAGGTTCTGCAGCACGCCGACGGAGTCCTGCTTGGGGGAGAAGACGAAGTAGCTCAGCGTCATCAGGCTGCCGAGCACGCTCATGTACCAGAACAGGCGCGGGATGACGGGTTTGCCGGCCCGCTTGGAGGCCAGGAACTGCACCAGCCAGCGGCCGCCGAACATCAGGGCCCCCGTGTAGCCGATGAGCTTCCAGCCGGTCACATGCAGGCCGGTCCAGTCGAACCAGGTCAGCTCCATGGAGAGCAGGGCATCGATCATCGCCGCCCTCCCGGGTGCAACCCGCCGACATGCAGGGCAAGCTCATCCCTATCCAGCCAGATCGACGGCAACGAAAGCAGGGGCTCCATCACTCCAGCATCTCCCTGACTTCGACCACCTTGGATCGGCGCTGCAGCCACCAGACACCGACCACGTCCACCAGCCCGACCCAGAGCCGGTTCCAGACCCCGTACTTGGAGACACCCGCCTGCCGTGGCCTGTGGTTGACCGGCCAGGGGGACATGCGCCCGCCCTGGGCCTGGATCAGGGCCGGAATGTAACGGTGCATGTGGTTGAAACCGGGCAGGCGCAGATACCAGTCACGCCGCACCACCTTGAGACCGCAGCCGGTATCCGGGATGCCGTCCCGCAGCAACAGATCGCGAAAACCGTTGGCCAGCCTGGACGAGAGGCGCTTGACCCAGTCATCACGGCGATTGACACGGTGACCGATAAGCCCCACCTGGTACTTGTCCGAGGCGAAGCGGCGCCTGGCCTCCTCCAGCATGGCGGGAATGTCGGCCGGATCGTTCTGGCCATCCCCGTCAAGCACCACCAGCCAGTCGCCACGACCCTGGCGCACGCCGCTGAGCACCGCCATGCTCTGGCCGACGGCCCTGGCATGGCGGATCAGGCGCAGCCCGGCATAACGCCTCTTCAGCTCGCACAGGACGGCATAGCTGTCATCCTCGCTGCCATCGTCCACATAGATCAGCTCGTAGCTGTATTTCCCCGCCAGCGCGGCATCTATCTCGCCGATGAGGGGGGCCAGATTGTCCCGTTCATCCTTGGCGGGCACTACGACAGAGACATCGATCGAATCAACCATATGCGCTTCCCAATCATGACGAAGGATGCAATCGGTTCGACTGCGTCCCCCATTTCTATTCTCTCGACAAGCTGGCTAACATCATGCAAATACAAGACGTTAGAGTGCAAGGCCGGCAGTTTATTGCCCCGAAAGTAACAAATCCATCAATTTGAGTTGTGCCGCGAGCAGAGGGACTGACCGCGCACACTCCAGACTCCCCATCACACTCACCAGGAGCCCTTTTTTTCTCTGCCAAAAGTTCCAGACCGTTTTCATCTCTGATGGCCTGACACATAACCAGATGTTCCATCCCCTGGCTGGCGTCCCCCCCATATCGGGCCTATATCTTCCGGATACTAATTCGAGGTATCCATCATGCAGAGACTCTGCACCTGGGGCTGGGGAGTCCTGCTGCTGCTTGCCACCTCCTCCCATGCCGACACCTTTCGCCAGGCCCCCAAGGCCATGAGCGCCTTGCGCCAAGGCGCCGCCATGGAACAGAGCAACCCGCGGCGAGCCATAGCCCACTACTGCACCGCGGCCAGCATGGGCAGCCCGGAGGCCTACTATCGCATCGGCCGCCTGCTGGCTCGCGGACCCCAGGGGATCCGCAGCCCTCGCCACGCCAACGCCTACCTAGCCATGGCCATGCGCCTTGGCAATCAGCAAGCCGCTCGTTACTACAACGAGCGGGTGGGCAACGCTCCCCTTGGCACCTGTGGTATCGGCGGGGGCGGAGGCGGCGCCCCCTGGGTACGCCCCAGCACCCCCTTCGATCAGGATAGTTATCTGGCCCGCCAATCCCTCACCAAACAGAAGCTGGCCGTCATGATCCGCCAGGCCGCCCACCGTCACAAGGTCGACCCCCAGCTGGCGCTCGCCATCGCCATCGCCGAGTCCAATCTCAACAGCACAGCCGTCTCCCCCAAGCAGGCGCAAGGGGTCATGCAGCTCATTCCCGAGACCCAGGTGCGCTTCGGCGTGACCCGCCCCTTCGACGCCCAGCAGAACATCCGCGGCGCCATGATCTACCTGAAGTGGCTGGAGAAGCAGTTTGGTCCCGACTGGGTCAGGATCAGCGCCGCCTACAACGCCGGTGAACAGGCCGTGATCCGCCATGGCGGCGTACCGCCCTACCAGGAGACCCAGGAGTATGTGCAGCGAGTGCTCTACTACTCGGGGCAGGACCCGGCCAAGAGCACCAGGCAGCCCCGCTGACCCCTGGCATAAGCTGATCCCATGACTTCTCAAGGTCGGCTGATGAATCCTATCGAGCCAGAATTAAGGAAGTCTTAAGCCGGCTCGGCCCGAAACCCTGACCGGGCATCTGCCAGATGCCCGCCTCTTTTCATCCCGCTGCCGATGGGGCTCCCTGCACTCAATACTCCCCGGTTGTCTACTTTGCCGCCCTCTTCCCATTGGTTTACAATCGACGGGTTTTTTGGAACCGGGTCGGCCCCTGCCGACCAGGCCCCACCACGACGTCAGTTTGTTAATGCAAAGACATTAAACTGCTGAAAAGGAAGAGAATTAGCCAATGGCTCAATTTATTTACACCATGAACAGGGTCGGCAAGGTCGTGCCGCCCAAGCGTCATATCCTCAAGAACATCTCCCTCTCCTTCTTCCCGGGCGCCAAGATAGGCGTGCTGGGTCTGAACGGTGCCGGTAAATCCACCCTGCTGCGCATCATGGCGGGGATCGACACCGAGATCGAAGGGGAAGCCCGTCCGCAGCCCGGCATCAAGATCGGCTACCTGCCCCAGGAGCCCAAGCTGGATCCGGAGCAGACAGTCCGCGAGGCGGTGGAAGAGGCGGTCGGCGAGGTGAAACGCGCCATGGCTCGCCTGGATGAGGTCTATGCGGCCTATGCCGACCCGGATGCGGATTTTGACAAGCTGGCCCGCGAACAGGGCGAGCTGGAAGCCATCATCGCCGCCCAGGGTGGTCACAACATGGAGAACCAGCTGGAGCGCGCGGCCGACGCCCTGCGCCTGCCGGCCTGGGACGCCCAGATCAAGCACCTCTCCGGGGGTGAGCGCCGCCGGGTAGCCCTGTGCCGCCTGCTGCTGGAAAAGCCGGACATGCTGCTGCTGGACGAACCGACCAACCACCTGGATGCGGAATCCGTGGCCTGGCTGGAGCGCTTCCTGCACGACTACGAGGGCACAGTCGTCGCCATCACCCACGACCGCTACTTCCTCGACAACGTGGCGGGCTGGATCCTGGAGCTGGACCGCGGCGAGGGTATCCCCTGGGAAGGCAACTACTCCTCCTGGCTGGAGCAAAAAGACGCCCGTCTGGCGCAGGAAGCCAGCTCGGAAGCGGCCCGTCGCAAGTCCATCGAGAAGGAACTGGAGTGGGTGCGTCAGAACCCGAAAGGCCGTCAGGCCAAGTCCAAGGCCCGTATGGCTCGCTTCGAGGAGCTCAACACCAACGACTACCAGAAGCGCAACGAGACCAACGAGCTGTTCATTCCGCCCGGACCCCGTCTCGGCGACAAGGTGGTGGAGGTGGCAAACCTCTGCAAGTCCTACGGTGACAGGCAGCTGATCGACGATCTCTCCTTCGCCATTCCGAAGGGGGCCATCGTCGGCATCATTGGTCCGAACGGCGCCGGTAAATCCACCCTGTTCCGCATGATGTCGGGCCAGGAGCAGCCTGACTCCGGCACCATCACCCTGGGCGATACAGTGGTGCTGGCGTCTGTGGATCAGTTCCGCGACAGCATGAACGACAAGAAGACGGTGTTCGAAGAGGTCGCCGACGGTCAGGACATACTGCGCATCGGCAACTACGAGTTCCCGAGCCGTGCCTACATAGGTCGCTTCAACTTCAAGGGCGCAGATCAGCAGAAGCGGGTCGGCGAGCTCTCCGGTGGTGAGCGCGGCCGTCTGCACCTGGCCAAGCTGCTGCAGACCGGCGGCAACGTCTTGCTGCTGGATGAACCGACCAACGATCTGGACATCGAAACCCTGCGCGCCCTCGAGAACGCCCTGCTGGAGTTCCCGGGCTGTGCCATGGTCATCTCCCACGATCGCTGGTTCCTCGACCGTATCGCCACCCACATCTTGGACTACCAGGACGAGGGCAAGATTGCCTTCTTCGAGGGCAACTTCACCGAATACGAAGAGTGGAAGAAGAAGACCTACGGCGCCGACGCCGTCCAGCCGCACCGCGCCAAGTACAAACGCATCGCCAAGTAAGCGGACCGTCATGCAAGCGAAGTGATGCGTCGCCCCATCAGGGTGATGGCAACGTCACAAGGGGAGCCCGGGCTCCCCTTTCTCTTGCCTTTTCGCTTACAATCTTCCCGCTTCCCCCTACCGGCACTCACCGATGACCCAGACCAGCGCCCCCCCGAAGAGACTCACCATCCAGATCCGGATCGAACCCGGCTGCCTGGGCCCGGATGGCAAGCGCCACATCGATACCTTCTGCGCCGCGGCCAGCCGGATCTTTGCCGCCATCGAACCCGAGCGGGTGAGCTGGGTGCTGCTCCCCCGTCATGACAAGCAGTTGCCCGAACAGGCCTACTTCATCGACGGGCGCACCCTGAGCGAGGCGCAGGCCAGCCTGCTGCTGCAGCGCATGGGGCTGACGCTCGCCACCTTGCAGGAGCACAGCGACGCCGTGCTGGCCCAGCTGGTGGAGCGCTACCTCAAGAGCCGCTGAGGGGCGCCATGGCAACACAAGCCTCTATCGAACCTTGTTTTTGCACCTCGATGGGCAAACGTTTGAATTTTTACTCTATTCATTGATCCGCCTCGCAGATCCGGGGTTTGTAAACGTCGCCGCCTGTGTAAAAATGTGCGCGCTGTCACGGTATCAGGACGAGTCTGGTCACTCAGTCGCCAGAAACAGGGCCATTTACCCCGCATGGATGGGATTGGCCGTTCGCCTGCTGCTTATTTCACGTCACCCATTGGAATCCAACATGAATCAACAACACCAAGCTGCCAGCCAGGCCGCCGGGCAAGGATTGCTCGAGCGCCTGTTTGCCCTGAAAGGCCATGGCACCACGGCCCGCACCGAGGTCATCGCCGGCATCACCACCTTCCTGACCATGGTCTACATAGTGTTCGTCAACCCGCAGATCCTCTCTGCGGCGGGCATGGACACCCAGGCGGTGTTCGTCACCACCTGCCTCATCGCCGGCATCGGCAGCATTCTCATGGGGCTGCTCGCCAACCTGCCCATCGCCCTGGCCCCCGCCATGGGACTGAATGCCTTCTTCGCCTTCGTGGTGGTGGCAGGCATGGGTTACTCCTGGCAGGTCGGCATGGGCACCATCTTCTGGGGCGCCTTAGGATTGCTGATCCTCACCCTGCTGCGGGTGCGCTACTGGCTGATTGCCAACATCCCCCTCACCCTGCGGGTCGGCATCACAGCCGGCATAGGCCTGCTGATCGCCCTGCTCGGCCTGCACAACGCCGGCATCGTAGTGGCTAGCCCCGCGACCATGGTGACAGTGGGTGACCTCACCTCCCTGCCCTGCCTGCTGGGGCTGCTCGGCTTCTTCCTGATCTGCATCTTCTCCGCCCGTGGCGTGCACTCCGCCGTGCTGATCGCCATCGTCGTCACCACCACCCTGGGCTGGCTGTTCGGCGATGTGACCTTCAAGGGCTTCGTCTCTGTGCCGCCGAGCATCACCCCCGTCTTCGGTCAGCTGGACCTGATGGGATCGCTGGACATCAGCCTGGCCGGGATCATCTTCTCCTTTATGCTGGTCAACCTGTTCGACTCTTCCGGCACCCTGATCGGCGTCACCAACCGCGCCAAGCTGGCGGATGACAAGGGCCACTTCCCGCGCATGAAGCAGGCGCTGGTGGTGGACAGCGTGAGCTCGGTCGGCGGCGCCTTTATGGGCACGTCATCGGTCACCGCCTATATCGAGAGCAGCTCAGGGGTGGCCGTCGGCGGCCGTACCGGCCTGACCGCCATCGTGGTTGGCGTGCTGTTCCTGCTGGCGATCTTCTTCTCCCCGGTTGCCGCCATGGTGCCGGCCTATGCCGCCGCCGGCGCCCTCATCTACGTGGGGGTGCTGATGTGCTCCGAGCTGACCCGGGTGAAGTGGGAAGACCTGACCGAGGCGGTGCCGGCCTTCATGACAGCCGTGATGATGCCGTTCAGCTTCTCCATCACAGAGGGGATAGCCGTGGGCTTCATCTCCTACTGCGTGATGAAGGCGGGCACCGGCCGCTGGCGCGAGATCAACCCCTGCGTGCTGGTGGTGGCCCTGCTGTTCGTGCTCAAGTTCGTCTGGGTCGACAGCCACTAATCCCGGCTTTCGCATACAAAAATGCCCGTCATCGACGGGCATTTTTTATGGCTGGCAAAGGGCAGGGTTCAACGGATGCCGCGGGCCTCGCGGATCCACTCCCAGGCCTGCTGGATCTCCTGGGTCTTCTCCTTGGCCATCTCCATCATCTCGGGGGGCAGCCCCTTGGCGGCCAGCTTGTCCGGGTGATGCTTGCTCATCTCCTTGCGATAGGCGCGCTTGATATCCTGATCGCTGTCGCTCTCGCTCACCCCCAGCAGCTGGTAGGCATCCTTGAGGCGATCCTGGGAGGGGGCCTCCTGCCGGTATTGCTGCCCTTGTCCACCCTGCTGCTGGCGGTGGAAGAAGTTCATCTGCGCCTCCGCCATCGCCAGGATCCGCGCCAGCTCGATACGGCTGAAGCCGAGCTCGTCCGCTATGGTCTGCAGGATGGCACGCTCGTTGGCCTCCACCTTGCCATCGGCAAAGGCGGCCTGCAGCTGCACCTCGAGGAAGAAACGCAAGATGTCGCGCTGCCCCAGGCTCGCCTGGCGGAACTCCGCTAGGGTTTCGCGCAGCGGGAAATCGCTCTCCTTGCCCTGGCGGAACGACTCCTGGGCTCGCACCCGCTGCTCGCCGGAGAGGCGCATCCTGTCCATCAGGCTGGAGGCGACCCGGATCTCGTGCTCGGTGACCTGACCGCTCGCCTTGGCGATGTGGCCCATGACGGCGAAGGTGGCGTGGAAGAAGACTGCCTGCTGCTGCTGGCTGGGAGCTCGCTGGAACGCCCCCCGAATGCCCATGCCCCGATCGAAGCGGTGGCCGATCCAGAGGCCGAGCAGGGCGCCGAAGATGTTGCCGAGCAGAAAACCGAAGAAGGCGCCAAGCACCTTACCCCAAATACGCATGGTTCAAGACCTCGTGATGTTAATGAGTGCCGGCAAGCAGCTGGTCATCCAGCTCCCGCAGCCGATCGACGGTACCTATGTCCCGCCACTCGCCGGCCAGCAGGCTGCCCCCGATCCGGCCTTGCGCCATCCAGTCGCGCAGCAGGGGGGCCAGCTTGCGGGCACCGCAAGGCAGGGAGACAAAGGCCGCCGGGTGATAGAGGCCGACGCCGCTGAAGGTCAAGGCCGGCGCATCCAGCACCCGACCGCCTTGCAGGGAGAAATCACCCTGAGGGTGCTGGGGCGGATTGGGCACCAGCCAGAGATGGGCCAGGTCATCCGCCAACGGCTGATTCACCAGAGCGCCATAATCCCCATCAATCCAGGTATCGCCGTTGATCACCAGAAAGGGTTCCGGGCCCAGCAGTGGCAATGCCTGCACTATGCCTCCCGCGGTCTCGAGGGCACTCTCCTCCGCCGACCACAGGATCTCGACGCCAAACTGGCGGCCATCGCCGAGCGCCTCCACCAGCTTGTGGCCGAGCCAGGCGTGATTGATGACCAGCCGGGTCACCCCGGCGGCCTTGAGCTTCTCGATGTGGTGGACGATGAGGGGCTTGCCTCCCACCGCCAGCAGCGGCTTGGGCAGCAGGTCGGTGAGCGGGCGCATCCGCTCGCCACGGCCCGCGGCCAGGATCATCGCCCTCATGACGATGCACCGCTGACACTGGCTTCGGCCTGAGCCAGCCCCGGCAACACCACCTGCTGCAACCAGTCGCCGAAGCGGGCCAGCACAGGATAGACGGCGCCATGGGTATGGCAGACATCCACCACATAGCCCAGGGTACGGGGGATGTCCTTGAGGTAGCCGGACTTGCCGTCGCGGTGATAGAGGCGGGCGAAGAGGCCGGCCGCCTTCAGGTGGCGTTGCATGCCGGTCAGGTCGGCGTGACGACGGAAGCTGGCATAATCGAGCCCGTCGAGCAGACCCGCCCGGCTCAGGGTGTCGAAGCCATGGCCCATGCCCTGCTCGATCACCTCATCGGGCCAGCGCACGTAGCAGTCTTTCAGCAGGGAGACCAGGTCGTAGCTCAAGGGACCCATGACCATGTCCTGGAAGTCGATGACGGCAAGCCGGCTGTCGTCCGCCGTATCGCCGCCGCACACCATCAGGTTGCGGCTGTGGAAGTCTCTGTGCATCACCCCCTGGGGCTGGGCCAGGTTGTTCTTGGTGAGGCAGGCGAACATCTCGTCCAGCAGTTGCTGTTCGGTCTCGCCGAGACTCAGATGCAGGTGATGACCCAACAGCCACTCGGGGAAGATGGCGTTCTCGCGGGCCATGAAGGCCTCGTCGAAGGGCTCGAGCTCGAGCGCCACCGATCCGAGCCGGGGCAGCAGGGCGATGGCCTTGCCATACCAGGCCAGCACGTTGCCATCGTTCAGGCAGCCGATAAGCTGGGTATCGCCAAGGTCACTGACCGCCAGCAGCCCCTGCTCATAGTCGACCCCCTTCACCTCGGGGGCCAGCAGCCCAACGCCGTGCAGGGCGGCGGCATTGCGAACGAATTCATGATTTTTTTCGGTTTTCGGATTAGCATCCACCCACACCAGGCCACCACCACGGAAGTAGCGGCGGAAACTGGCGTCACCGGAGATCAGGGTCAACTGGAGGTTGGCATCACCGGTAATCCGGCGTGCCCATTGCAATAGCAGGGAAGCGCGATCGTGCATGAGTCGGGAACCAAATTGGAAAGCAGCACTTGGCTGTTAGCCCTGGCCGCAATAATGCTTTATCATTGCCGGCTAACATAAAGCAATGACATGCAATGTCAACTCGATGGATCCTGACATAAAATGCATGCCCTGAATCAACCGTTTTTACTACGGATTGCGCGAGCCCTTCACATGACAAAATGGACACTGGGGTCTTCTTATCCCATCGCCCTGACCATCAGCCTTGTTCCTGCCCTGAGCCCGTTCACGGTGCAGGCGGCGCCCCTCAACGCGCCACCGGCCACCGGGATCCTCAACAGCCTCTGCTATGACTATGTCCCCAAGGTCGAGAAACCCAGCGCGAGTCAGGACGCCAATGCCCAGCCCGTCGAGGTGGATGCCGATCGCCTGGAGGCCAAGCAGGGTGGCACCGCCGTCTATGAGGGTGACGTCAAGGTGCGTCAGGGCGTGCGCAAATTTGATTCCGACTATGCCCAGCTCGATCAGAAGAGCCGGGATGTCATCGCCATCGGCAACATCTATTACAACGATGGCCAGATCACTGTCACCAGCGACAAGACCCTCAAATCCAACCTGGACACCAAGAACTCCGAGCTGGAAGAGGGCAAGTATCAGGTGCATGGTTCACCGGTGCGCGGCTTCGCCGAAAAAGTGACCATGACCAACAACAACCAGAACATCACCCTGGAGGGGGCCCAGTACACCACCTGCCCTCCTGGCCAGGAGGCCTGGACCCTGAAAGCCGGCAGCATCGACATCGATCAGGCCGAGGTGTTCGGGGAAGCCTGGAACGCCAGCCTCTGGCTCTATGACTATCCGGTGTTCTATTTCCCCTATATCAACTTCCCCATCAAGGATGAGCGCAAGACGGGCCTGCTCTACCCGGGCTATACCCAAAGCTCCAAGAACGGCATGGACATCACCCAGCCGTTCTACTGGAACATAGCCCCCAACTACGACTCGACCATCACCTCCCGCTTCATGGACAGACGAGGCCTGATGGAGCAGGTCGAGTTCCGCTACATGCCGGACCCGGCCCACGTGGGCAGCCTCTATTTCGAAAATCTGGCGGATGACAAGCAGTACGACGAGACGGACAGCCTCAATGATTACCTGTCCGATGGGCACCGCTACCTGCTCAACGCCCGCCACACCTCCATGTTCATGGACAATGCCCTGCGAGTGTCGGTGGACTACACCAAGGTGCGGGACCGGGACTACAACTACTTCAACGACTTCTCACCCAAGGTGGGTACCCAGGTCGACAATCAGTTGCAGCAGTCCCTCACGGCCGGCTACTTCCAGCAGAGCTGGAACCTCAATGCCGAGGTGCGCACCTACCAGATACTGCTGGCAAGCGCCCAGCAACCCCACGAGCTGATGCCGCGCATCAACCACAACTACTACCAGCAGGGCAACTGGTACGATCTGGCCTGGAACACAGAGCTGACCAACTTTGGCTACAACAACGACCAGGCCATCGAGCAGAACCAGGGAGAAGCCTATACCGGCACTCGTGTCCACACGGCGCCCACCCTGACCATACCGCTCATCGACGAGGCGGGCTACTTCCTCGACAGCCAGTACAAGCTGATGTACACCCGTTACGATCAGACGGTGCCGGATGACATGAGCAGCACCTTCAAAAACAGGTTCACTCCGCAGGGCGGGGGGGGCGTCACCCTGGACGAGGGCATCATCACCCGGGTGCTGCCTTCGTTTCGCCTCAAGGGCGGCATGACCTTCGAGCGCAACCAGCAGTGGTTCGGCGAAGGGGCCAGCCAGACCCTGGAGCCCGAGTTCCAGTACCTCTATGTGCCCTACAAGGATCAGGACAACATAGGTGTCTACGATTCCACCACCATGCGCCAGGACTACTACAGCCTGTTCAGCGATCGCCGCTTCGCCGGCCTGGATCGCATCAGCGACTCCAACCGGCTCTCGGTCGGCGTCACTACCCGCATCTATGATCCGGCTGGCGATGAACGAATCCGGCTGGCCGTTGCCCAAGCCTTCGACTTCGTGGCGCCCAGGGTCAAGCTCTACTCCAGCGACGCGCTGAGCACCAATACCCGCTCTCCGCTCTCGTTCGAGGGGGACGCCAAGATCAACGAGCAGTGGTATGCCCATGCGGGGGCACAATATGATCTGGAGCAGCGCGAGATAAGCTCCTCCAACAGCGCCCTGGAGTACCGCCACGAGAAGCTGATCAGCCAGGTGAGCCACCGCTTCGTGCGGGACGCCAACTACGACCTGGATCGCAAGGGCGAGGTGACGGATCTCAACCAGATCGGCCTGCTGTTGACCACACCGCTGAGCGATCAGTGGCACCTCTATGGCGGCTACTATCAGGAGCTCGACCAGAACGTCAAAGTTGACCGCAAGGTGGGTCTGAAATATGACTCCTGCTGCTGGAGCATCAACTTCAACCTGGAGTGGGTCAATACACCGGACAACGTGAACCTGGCCCCGACGTCCGAGCGCAGCCTCGGCATTCAATTTGAAATGAAAGGATTGGGTAGCGTGGGTACCGGCTCCAAGGGCACCTCCCTGGATACCGAAGCACTGCCTTACATTCGTCCGTTTAACCTGCGAGACCAATAACGGGTCTGGCAAACGCCTTGAGAGATGGATATGAAGAAGACGTTGATTTCCCTGCTGACCGCAGGCCTGTTTGGAGTCATGAGCCAGGGTGCCCTCGCCGCACCCGAGCTGGTGGACAAGGTGCTTGCCGTGGTCAACAAGGACGTGGTGCTGGCCAGTCAGCAGGAAGCCCTGGTGCAGAAGGTAAAGGCCTCCGCCCAGGAGAGCGGCCAATCCCTGCCCGATGACGTCACCCTGCGCAAGCAGGCGCTGGACCGGCTGATCCAGGAGAGCCTGCAGCTGCAACTGGCGGATCGCCAGGGGCTCAAGATCAGCGATACCCAGCTGGAGCAAGCCATCCAGAGCATCGCCGCCGACAACAAGATGAATCTGGAGCAGCTGCGTGCCCAGCTCGAGCGGGAAGGGCTGACCTATGCCCAGTACCGGGAGGAGGTGCGCCGCGAGATCCTGATGAACGAGGTGCGCCGCAGCCAGGTTCGCCGCCGCATCAACATCTCCGAGCAGGAGGTGAAGCAGGTGGTCGAGGCCCTGAGCAAGCAGGGTCAGCAGCAGACCGAATACCATGTCGGCCACATCCAGGTTGCCCTGCCTGACAACCCGAGCGCCGAACAGCTCAACGCCGCCAAGGCCAAGATAGAGCGCATCCTTGCCGCCCTGAAGGAAGGGGCAGATTTCCGCAAGCTGGCCATCGCCGAGAGCAACGGTCCCAAGGCCCTGGAAGGGGGTGACTGGGGCTGGATGAGCCCGCAGGAGATGCCCACTCTCATGGCCGAGGCGGTGCAGGGCGCCAGCAAGGGTGACATAGTCGGCCCGCTGCGCTCGGGCGCCGGTCTGCACATCGTCAAGATCTTCGACACCAAGGGTCAGCAGCAAGTGATGCAGACCGAGGTGAAGGCACGCCACATCCTGATCAAGCCCTCCATCATCCTCTCCGAGGAGAAGGCCAAGGGGACCCTGGACGGCATCTTGCACGACATCAAGAGCGGCAAGGCCAGCTTCGCCAGCATGGCAGAGAAGTACTCCGAGGATCCGGGCTCTGCGGTGCAGGGTGGCGAGCTGGGCTGGTCCGATCCCAACGTCTATGTGCCGGAGTTCCGCGACATGGTCAACCGTCTGCAACCGGGTCAACTCAGCGAGCCCTTCCGCACCAGCCACGGCTGGCACATAGTGCAGCTGGAAGATCGCCGCAGCCAGGATGCCACCGGCAAGGCCCAGGAACAGCGCGCCTATCAGCTCATCTTCAACCGCCGCTTCACCGAAGAGTCCCAGGCCTGGCTGGATGAGCTGCGCGACGAAGCCTACATCCAGATCGAACCCAATTAATGGGCGACGAGCAGATGAACAGCCATCGTCTTGCCATCACCCCGGGTGAGCCCGCCGGCATAGGCCCGGATCTGGTGCTGCAGATAGCCCAACGGGATTGGCCGCACCAGCTGGTGGTGATCGCCGACCCGGCGCTGCTGCGCGAGCGCGCCGCCCTGCTGGGGCTGCCCATCGAGCTGGAACCCTATGATGCCGCTGCCCCCGTGAGGGGTCAGCGGGCGGGAACCCTGACGGTGTGTCCCGTTCCCCTCGGCGCCCCCGTGGTGCCGGGCGAACTCGACGAGGGCAATGGCGCCTATGTGCTGGCCACCCTGCAGCGCGCCTGCGACGGCAACCTGAGCGGCGAGTTCGCCGCCGTGGTGACAGGGCCTGTGCACAAGGGGATCATCAACCAGGCGGGCGTCTCTTTCAGCGGCCACACCGAATTCTTCGCCCAGCAGTCAGACACCGCCGACGTGGTGATGCTGCTGGCCACCGAAGGGCTGCGGGTGGCGCTGGCGACCACCCACATTCCCCTCGCCTACGTGGCCATGGCCATCACGCAGGAGCGCCTTGCCAAGGTGATCCGCATCCTGGATGCGGATCTCAAGGGCAAGTTCGGCATAGCACACCCCAGAATTTACGTCTGCGGCCTCAACCCCCATGCCGGGGAAGGGGGCCATCTCGGCCGTGAAGAGATCGACGTGATCGAACCCACCCTGGCCAGTCTGCGCCAGGAAGGGATAGATCTGGTCGGCCCCTTGCCGGCCGATACCCTGTTCCAGGAGAAATACCTCAAGGATGCGGATGCGGTACTCGCCATGTACCACGACCAGGGGCTGCCAGTGCTCAAATACAAGGGCTTTGGCAACTCGGTCAACATCACCCTCGGACTTCCTTTCATCCGTACTTCGGTGGATCACGGCACAGCGCTGGATCTGGCAGGCAAGGGCCTGGCGGACTCGGGCAGCCTGATCACCGCGATTAACCACGCCATCCAGATGGTAGAGAAAAAAAGATATGAGCAGTAAGGTGCAGAGCAACAAGGTGCACATGGGCCACACGGCCCGTAAGCGTTTCGGTCAGAACTTCTTGCACGACCGTTACGTGATCGACCAGATAGTCGCCGCCATCAACCCGCAGCCGGGTCAGAACCTGGTGGAAATCGGCCCGGGTCTGGCCGCGCTGACCGAACCGGTCGCCTCCCAGATGGACAAGATGACGGTGGTCGAGCTTGACCGGGATCTGGCGGCTCGCCTGCGCGAGCACCCGACCCTCAAGGACAAGTTGACGGTGATCGAGGCCGACGCCATGCGCTTCGACTTCGGCACCCTGATGGGGGAAGGCAAACCGCCCCTGCGCATCTTCGGCAACCTGCCCTACAACATCTCCACCCCGCTCATCTTCCACCTGTGCGAGTTCGCCGACCGGGTCGAAGACATGCACTTCATGCTGCAAAAGGAAGTGGTATTGCGGATGTGCGCAGGCCCGGGCAGCAAGGCCTATGGCCGCCTGAGCGTCATGGTCCAGTACTACTGCCAGGTGATCCCGGTGCTGGAAGTGGGCCCTGGCGCCTTCAAACCGGCCCCCAAGGTGGACTCGGCCGTGGTGCGACTGGTGCCACACAAGAACCCGACCATTGTCGCGAAAGACCTCCGCTGCCTGAGCCGGGTCTGCACCGAGGGCTTCGGCCAGCGTCGCAAGACCATCCGCAACAGCTTCTCCAACTTCATCACTGACGCTCAGCTGACCGAGCTTGGCATAGATGGCAACCTGCGCCCGGAGAACCTCTCCCTCGAGCAGTTCGTCAAGATAGCCAACTGGCTGGCCGATCAGCAGCAGGCCTGATCCCATGGCATCCCCCCGGATAGTGGTTCGCCCGCACCCCAGCTATGTGGCGGGCACCGAGGATCCCTACCATTTTCTCTATCTCATCGAGATAGAGAATCTGGGACCGGGCATGGTGCAGCTGCTGCATCGGCGCTGGCTCATCACGGATGCCAATGGCAAGATGCTGGAAGTGGAAGGTCCAGGGGTCGTGGGCGAGCAGCCCTTCATCGCCCCCGGCGAGACCTTCACCTATCAGAGTGGCGTCCCGCTCCCCACCCCCTTCGGCGTGATGGAAGGCAGTTACACCCTGCAAGACGAATCGGGGCAGCAGTTTGAGGCCCCCATAGCCCCTTTCACACTGGCCATTCCCAACATTATCAACTGAGGTTTCATGGCGAATTGTTTCGTCGGTGATATCCAGGGCTGCTACGACGATCTGCGCCGTCTGCTGGATCTTGCCGAATTCGACCCCGACAACGACACCCTCTGGCTGTGCGGCGACCTGGTCGCACGCGGGCCGGACTCTCTCAACACCCTGCGTTTCGTCAAGTCACTGGGAAGCCGCGCCGTGACCGTGCTCGGCAACCACGATCTGCACCTGCTGGCAGTGGCTCATGGGGTCGCCCCCCTCAAGAAGAAAGACAAGCTGCAGGACCTGATGGAGGCCCCGGATCGGGACGAGCTGCTGGAGTGGCTGCGCCACCGCCCGCTGCTGGCGGAGCACCCGGCTCTGCCCATCATGATGGTCCATGCCGGTCTCTCTCCGGCCTGGGATGCCCACACGGCACGCAGCTGCGCCCGCGAGGTGGAGACGCTGCTGCGCGGCGATCAGTACAGCTGGCTGCTGCACAACATGTATGGCGATCAGCCCGATAGCTGGGACGAAAATCTGCTGGGGATAGAGCGCTATCGCTACATCATCAACAGCTTCACCCGGATGCGCTTCTGCTACTTCGATGGCCGACTCGACTTCAAGTGCAAGAAGGGGCCCACCGAGTCCACCCCCGGCCTGCGCCCCTGGTTCGAGCAGCGGGAGCACCACGTGGACGATCCCATACTGGTGTTCGGCCACTGGGCGGCCCTGATGGGGGCCACCGGCAAGGCGGACATCAAGGCGCTGGACACCGGCTGCGTCTGGGGCAACAGCCTCACCCTCTGGCGCTACGAAGACGATGCCCTGATAGCGACCCCCTGCCCCGCTTACGCCAAATAAGCCGTCGGTGCAGCCGCCCAGCCTGCACCGAATTAGGCGATAGACGGACAATAAAACGGGCCCGGCATTGCCGGGCCCGTGCCTTATGGGGTGAGGTCGTGGCTTACAGCTTGCGCCCCAGCCGCTTCTCGACCTGGCGCCGCTCCCAGTCTGGCCCGAACAACTTGAATGGCTGAAACAGGTTGATGGCGTGGGAGATCAGGCCCAGCCCCCAGCCCAGCATGGGCCACCAGGCCCAGATATAGTCCGGGTTGCTCAGGTAGTTGATGACAAACAGCCCCCCTATCACCAGCACATAGCTGATGAGGTGGCCGTAGAAGCCTTTGAGCCCTTCGACAAACTTCATCGCCTCCCGCTCATCCCTGGCCACATGCACCGTCCCCTGACTATCTGTCTCGTTCCCTTTCATCTCGCACTCCTGCAGTTGAGTCACATCGAGCTCAAAGACGGAGGCCAGGGCCTTGAGGGATTCCAGTCCGGGCTGCTGGCCCTGCTCGATCCGCTGTATGGTGCGGACACTCAAGCCAGTCAGGGTCGCCAACTGATCCTGGGACCAACCCCGTTGCAATCTCAACTTCCTGACGATCATCTCGAACTCCTTGTGGTGACTGACAGGGCCAGCATAGGGCCGGTGGGGCCAGAGGTGACACGACAGAGGGCCGACATCTACCTGACTATCCTTTAAAATCAATCAGTTGTAACTAGCTATTGGATTGGTACCTATGCCCGGGCGCACAGACCTGCGCGCCCGCACAGGCCGTCACAGGCTCCGCATCAGCTCGGCGGCGATCTCGAAGGAGCGCAACCTTGCCTGATGATCGACGATGGGGCCGTTGAACATCAGCTCGTCGGCACCGGTTTCGGCCAGCAAGGCCTTGAGGCCGTGGCGCACCTGATCCGGATCCCCCACCAGGGAGCGGGCCAGGGTCTGCTCCATCGCCATCAGCTCCCGGGGTGACCACTCCTCTCCCAGGCTCTGCACCGGCAGCGGCAGCTTGCCGGCATCCCCGCGATAGAGGCGCAGGAACTGCTGCTGGAGCGTGGTGAACAGGAAGCGGGCCTCCCGGGTCGTGTCGGCGGCGATCACATTGATGCAGACCACCGCATAAGGCTTGGGCCAGCGTGCGGAAGGGCGGAACTGGGCGCGGTAGATCTCGAGTGCCTGCAACAGCAGGCCGGGGGCAAAGTGGGAGGCAAAGCCGAACGGCAACCCCATGGCGGCCGCCAGCTGGGCGCTGTAGAGGCTGGAACCCAACAGCCAGATCGGCACGTGCAGCCCCTGACCGGGTACCGCCTGCACGGCGCCGACCTCGTCACCGAAGTAACCCATCAGCTCGCGCACGTCCGCAGGAAAGTCATCCACCTCGCCGCTGCGCTGGCGGCGCAGCGCCTGCATGGTGCGCTGATCGGTGCCGGGCGCGCGGCCAAGACCGAGATCGATGCGATCCGGGTAGAGAGAAGCCAGCGTGCCGAACTGCTCGGCGATCACCAGGGGGGAGTGGTTCGGCAGCATGATGCCGCCGGCCCCCAGCCGCAGAGTGCTGGTGGCACCGGCCAGATGGCCGATGAGCACAGAGGTGGCGGCACTTGCGATCCCCGGCATGTTGTGGTGCTCCGCCAGCCAATAGCGGTGATAACCCCAGCGCTCGGCATGGCGGGCCAGATCCTGCGAATAACGAAACGACTCGGCCGGCTGGCTCCCTTCGGGGACGGGCACCAGATCCAGGACGGAATAGGGGATGGCAGACATGGGACACTCCATTGATTCACAGGCGATTCACCAGTGGAGCAATGTAGCACGAGATATCTGAATGAATCACGCGACCAGGCTGCCGGGGTAACCACCCACCCGGGCAGTGCAAAGCGGGACGCCGGAAGATAACGGCTACTCTTCCCCCCTCCTCCTCCTATGCTTTTTGTCATCTAACGAGCACACTGTTAGCAGATCATCGCGGGGAGCGCCCGCAGGACAAGGACAGGTCCATGACAAAAGCAAGCCTCGGCAGCAAGCCCTTTTACGTGCACATTGCCACCCTCTTCATCCTGCTGTTCTCCGTGCTGGGGGGCGCCCTCATCCTGCTGCAGTTTCAACAGGGCATGCAGCAGGGGCTGGAGCACGAACGGCAAAACTTCCAGCAGTACAGGGAACAACTGGCGCTCGCCATCAAGTTGAACCAGCGCCCGGCCCGCATGTCCCTGAGCCTGCTGCGCAGTGGTCAGCTGGCCGCCATGACCAGCCTGGAGTCCCGCCTCGGCTACCTGCCACAGCTGGCCGAGGTGTTGGCCAACAGCGCCAGCTATGGTGCCATCTACGCCGGTTACGAGAACGGCGACTTCTTCCTGGTGCGCAAGCTGACCAAACGGGCCAGGGGGTTGCTGGACAGCCCCCCTCCCGGAAGCCACCTGCTGGTGCAGAGCCTGAGTCAGGGCCGGGGAGAGTTCCTCTATTTCAACCAGCGCCTGCGGCTGCTGGAGCGGCGGCCCATGCCTGACTACCAGTTCGATCCTCGCGATCGCGGCTGGTACAAGGAGGCCCGCTGGGGCACGGGCATCATAGTGACCCACCCCTATCTCTTCTTCACCACCAAGGAGCCGGGCATGACGCTGGCGGTGGAGAGCGACGATCGCCGGGCGGTGATCGGGCTGGATGCCGGCGTGGAGGGGCTCTCCTCCCTCATCGGCGAGCTGCCCCTGCCCAGCCACTGCCAGCTGGTGCTGTTCGACGAGTTCGGCACCCTGCTGGCAACGGACCCCAAGCGGCTGCCCAGCTTCGAGCAGCTGAGTCGCCTGCCCATGCTGTCGGCGATCAAGCACCCCATACTGGCCAAGCTGCAACAGGAGATGGCCTCCAGGCCCGCCCTGCTGCATGCGCCGACCGAGCTGACCCTGGCCGCCGAGGATGGCCGCGACTGGCTGGTCAACCTCTCCTCCCTCGACGGGGACTCCCCCTTCTATCTGGCCCTGCTGGTACCGGCGGACGAGCTCACAGCGCCGGCCCGCCAAGATGCCCTGCGCAACCTGGCCTGGGCATGTGCCGGCTTGCTGCTGCTGCTGCCGGTCATCTGGCTGGTGGCGAGGCGCACCGCCGCCCCCTTGCTGGCGCT
Organism: Aeromonas sp. S16(2024); assembly: GCF_041403065.1. Classification (NCBI taxonomy): domain Bacteria; kingdom Pseudomonadati; phylum Pseudomonadota; class Gammaproteobacteria; order Aeromonadales; family Aeromonadaceae; genus Aeromonas; species Aeromonas sp. S16(2024). The sequence continues at coordinate 126,585 of NZ_JBGLQX010000004.1, forward strand.
GACGCAAGAGGCAGAGCGGATCCAGCACTTCGACTTCGGCGAGAGTAAACGGCCAGACTCGGCGATCCGCGAGATCGACGATCTCGCCCGCGCCATGTCCAGCATGCGGCTGACCCTGGGCAACTTCATGAGCATGGGTCTGGCGCTGGCGGCCGAGCACCGCTTCGATTCCCTGCTCAACCGCATACTGCACGAAACGGTGGCGGCGGCCCAGGCGGAGGGCGGCTGCCTCTATCTGGCCCAGGACAGGCAGATGAAGGCGGTTCAGGCCATCTGGCAACGGCAGCCCCTGGATTGTGGGCGGGTGCAGTGGCAGGAGTCCCTGCTCGGCGGCCTCTATCATACCGAGCGGCTCAGCCTGCCCCTCGACGCCGAACAGTGGTCGCGCTACCTCGCCGACTGGGGCCCCTTCCCCGGTCCCCGCCAGCTGCTTGCCGAGCCCCTCTACAACCACCGCCAGGAGTTGATCGGCTGCCTGTTGCTGATCCTGCCGGACTGCGCACCACGGGAGCTGGCGTCGCGCATCAGCCTCATCGCGGCGCTGGCGGGCATGTCCGCCTCCGCCATCGAGAATCAGCGTCTGCTGGAGGAGCAAAAGCAGTTGCTGGAGGCCTTCATCGAGCTCATCGCCGGCGCCATCGACGCCAAGAGCCCCTACACCGGAGGCCACTGCCAGCGCGTGCCCGAACTGACCCGGATGCTGACGGAGGCGGCCTGCGCCCAGCAGCGGGGCCCCTTTGGCGACTTTACTCTCAGCGACGAGGAGTGGGAGGCCATCCATATCGCGAGCTGGCTGCACGACTGCGGCAAGGTCACCACGCCGGAGTTTGTGGTGGACAAGGCCACCAAGCTGGAGACCATCTACGACAGGATCCACGAGATCCGCACCCGCTTCGAGGTGCTCAAGCGCGACGCCCATATAGAGGCATTGGCGGCCCGGCTGCCCGCCTCCGAACAGCAGGCAGCCCTCGAGGCCGTGACCCCGACCTGGCAGGTGTTGGATCAGGAGTTCGCCTTCGTCGCCGAGTGCAACCTGGGGGGCGAGTGGATGGCACCGGAAAAACTGGCACGGCTCGATGCCATCGCCAGCCGCACCTGGCTGCGCACCCTGGATGATCGCCTCGGCGTCAGCCCGGAGGAGCGCAAGCGCCACCCCGACGAGCCAACCCCGCTGCCGTGCCGCGAGCCGCTGCTGGCCGACAAGCCGGTGCACCTGATTCCCCGCCCCGCCCACGACAACCTGGCCAGGCACAATCCCTGGGGCTTCAAGGTCAGGGTCCCCACCCATCTCTACAACCGGGGGGAGCATTACAACCTCGCCATCGGCCGTGGCACCCTCACCGAGGAGGAGCGCTACAAGATCAACGATCACATCATCCAGACCATCCGTATGCTGGAGCGGCTCCCCTTCCCCCGTCACCTGCGCAAGGTGCCGGAGATCGCAGGGGGCCACCACGAGCGGATGGACGGCACCGGCTACCCGCGCCGGCTGCTGGGTGAGCAGATGAGCATCCCCGCCCGCATCATGGCCATCGCCGACATCTTCGAGGCCCTGACCGCGAGCGATCGTCCCTACAAGTCGGGCAAGACGGTCTCCCAGTCCCTGACCATCATGCTGCGCATGGTGCAGGAGCGGCACATAGACGGGGCGCTCTTTGATCTCTTCCTCGACAGCGGCGTCTGGCGGGACTATGCCCTGCGCTTCCTCGCCCCAGAGCAGCTGGATGAGGCAGCCTGTCAGGCCCTGCTGGCGGGGCCGCGCTAGCCGCGTCCTCCCGCGCGCCCAATAAAAAACGGTCAACCTAGGTTGACCGTTTTTCATCTCCAGGCTGCCCCTTAGAACAGCAGGTGCGCCACGCCGGCGATGACCGGCAGGGTGACCAGGGTGCGCAGCAGGAAGATGACGAACAGCTCCCACAGCTTGACCGGGATCTTGCTGCCCAGCAGCAGGGCGCCCACTTCCGACATATAGATGAGCTGGGTCACCGACATGGCGGCGATCACGAAGCGGGTGATGTCGCTCTCTATGGTCGAGGCCAGCACAGCCGGAATGAACATGTCGGCGAAGCCCACCATGATGGTCTTGGACGCGGCCTCGGCCTCCGGCAGTTGCAGCAGCTCCAGCAAGGGCACGAAGGGGGCACCCAGCCAGTTGAAGATGGGGGTATGCTCGGCCAGCATCAGGGCGCAGGTCCCGATCGCCATCACCACGGGCAGCACGCCAAACACCATGTCCAGGGCGTTCTTCACCCCTTCCCGCACCACGGCGCCAAGATCGGTGACACTCTCAGCCTTGGTCAGTGCTCGCTCGTAGCCATAGCTCATGACGCTGTGCTGATGGGGCACGGACTCCTGCTTGCGGCACAGGGGTGTGCCGTCGCTGTAGACATCCTTCTTCCAGGAGAGCGGCGGCAGGCGCGGCACCACTATGGCAGCCACCACGCCGGCCAGGCAGACGGTCAGGTAGAAGGGAACGAACATGTGCTCCAGCTTCACCTGGGAGATCACCACCAGACAGAAGGTGATAGAGACGGCGGAGAAGGTGGTGCCGATGACGGCGGCTTCACGCTGGGTGTAGAACTTGCCCTCGTACTGCTTGCTGGTCAGCAGGATGCCGACACTACCATCGCCGAGCCAGGAGGCGAAGCAATCCACCGCGGAGCGACCGGGCAGGCGGAACACAGGGCGCATGATGCGGGTCATCATGGTGCCGACAAACTCCAGCAGACCGAAATCCAGCAGCAGCGGCAGCAGCAAGCCGGCGAAGATGAAGACGGAGAACAGCACCGGCAGCAGATCGTGCAGCACCAGGCCACCGGTCGCCCCGGAACGCAGCACCTCGGGACCGGCCTCGAAGAAGGTCAGCAGCACGAAGAGGCCCCCTAGCACCCGCACGCAGGCCCAGAAGGGGGAGACGTTGAACAGGCTGTTGAGGAAGGGGCGTCTCACCAGGATCGCCGGCTTGAACAACCAGGCGATCACCGTCATCAGCATGGTGGTGGTAATGATGGCGCTGACCATGGCCACCAGATAGTCGGCGAACACCGTCTGTACCAGCTTCGCCAGCACGGCGACGGGGATGGTGACATTGCCGTCATAGATGACGGGGGTCATGAACAGCAGGATCCCGATGAGGGACGGGATCAAAAACATCAGCACATTGCGGCGAGTACGGATCGCCGGTGCCTGCAGGGTCTTTTCCAACATGATAGACAGCCTTAAATATGACTTTTCCTTCAGCCAGGCAGCCTGCATATTCATGCCCTCGCCCGGCAAACGGGCGCAAGAATAACCTAAAAAACTGCACAAACAAGCTTTTAATGGATTATTTCAAGCATAAATATTTTATCAGGCGAACCATCCATAAGAACGAACCAAAACAGTCATGCATATCAATTCAATATGACAGGTTAGCATAATGTTTCAAATTGGTTACATTCAGGGGCGCAGTATAATCCGTTGCGGTTGGCAGGCAATAAGTAGCATGAGAAATATATCTATATGGTGATCCCGTCGATCCTCCCATAAAAAAACCGGAGCCTGTCGGGGCTCCGGTCTTGTCACGAAAGAGAGTCTCAGTCGCGTACGTAGATCACTTCGACGCCGTCGTCATCTTCGTCATCCCAGTCGTCGTCATCGTCCAGCGCCTCATCGAAGGCCTTGGAGGCCGCCAGGGCTTCCGCCTCGGCCTGGGCCAGCTGGTTCTTGTGGTAGTCGTCCCACTTGAACTCGACCTTCTCGATGGCGGCCTTGGCATCGGCTTCCAGCTGACGGGGCATGGTGTCCAGCAGATCCAGGATGTCGTAGCAGACCTTCTTGGTGCCTTCCTTGCTGATGGCGGTGATCTGGTAGACAGGGCCTTCGTAAGCCAGCGCAGCCTTGACTCTGTCCATCACTTCCTGGGCTTCTTCTTCCAGGATCAGATCCATCTTGTTGAACACCAGCCAGCGCGGCTTGCCTGCCAGCTCGGGGCTGTACTTCTCCAGCTCACGCACTATGGTCACGGCGTTCTCGGCAGGATCCGAGCCATCAACCGGGCAGATGTCCACCAGGTGGATCAGCACGCGGCAACGTTCCAGGTGCTTGAGGAAGCGAATACCGAGGCCGGCGCCTTCGGCGGCACCTTCGATAAGACCCGGGATGTCGGCGATGACGAAGGAGCGGGAGTTCTCCCCACGCACCACGCCCAGGTTCGGCACCAGGGTAGTGAAGGGATAGTCGGCCACTTTCGGGCGGGCGGCAGAGACGGCGCGAATGAAGGTGGACTTGCCCGCATTGGGCAGACCCAGCATGCCGACGTCCGCCAGCAGCAGCAGTTCAAGCTTCAGGGTGCGTACTTCACCCGGAGTGCCGTTGCTCTTCTGATAAGGGGCGCGGTTGACCGAACTCTTGAAGCGGGTGTTGCCGAGGCCGTGGAAACCGCCCTTGGCGACCAGCAGCTTCTGGCCGTGGGTGGTCAGATCCCCCAGCAGTTCACCGGTATCTTCATCGCTGGCGCGGGTACCGACCGGGACGCGCAGGGTGCGATCCTTGCCGCGACGACCGGTACAGTTGGCGCTCTGGCCGTTCTCGCCACGCTCGGCGGCATGGAAACGCTCGAAACGGTAGTCGATCAGGGTGTTCAGGTTCTCGTCGGCGATCAGATAGACATCGCCGCCGTCACCACCGTCACCGCCGTCCGGACCACCGTTCGGGATGTACTTTTCACGGCGAAAGCTCACACAACCGTTACCACCGTCACCGGCATCGACTCGAATCTGGACTTCATCAACAAACTTCATAGGTAACCGTCACCTTAATTCGAAAAACCGATACGCAATTATAGTGGTACAGGCCCCTGCGGGCGATACGCATCTTAGCGATGAATGCCCCGCGCAACACCAGGCACATCTACGTTCCGTTTTTTCGTCAAACTCATCAGAAAAACAAAAGCCCCGCCTGTTGGCGGGGCTTCGGATCCTTGCGGTCCGTAATTACTCAGCAACGATGCTGACGTACTTACGATTCAGCGGACCTTTAACTTCGAACAGGATCTTGCCAGTCGCTTTCGCGTACAGGGTGTGATCAGTGCCCAGGCCAACGTTGGTGCCAGCGTGGAACTTGGTACCACGTTGACGAACGATGATGCTGCCTGCCAGAACTGTTTCGCCGCCGAAACGCTTAACGCCAAGGCGTTTAGCTTCAGAATCGCGACCGTTGCGGGATGAACCGCCAGCTTTTTTATGTGCCATTTATCGGACTCCTCTAATTAAGCGCTGATGCCAGTGATTTTGACTTCAGTGAACCACTGACGGTGGCCCGCTTGCTTACGATGGTGCTTACGACGACGGAACTTGACGATAGTCACTTTCTCGCCACGGCCGTGAGCCACAACTTCAGCTACAACCTTGCCACCTTCAACGAAAGGAGCACCTACTTTAAAAGTGTCGCCTGCAGCAACCATCAGAACTTCGTTGAAGTCGATGGTAGCGCCAGTCTCAACGTTCAGCTTTTCCAGACGAACGATTTGACCTTCGGCCACACGGTGTTGTTTTCCGCCGCTTTGGAATACCGCGTACATTTGATTAACTCCGTAAAGGCGTGTCTTTTGCTCAAGGCCAGACACGCGCAAAAACCTATAACAATGGGCCGGCATTCTACGCAGAACGATTTGCCTAGGCAAGGCCAATTTAGCAAAAAGTTTATTTTGTGCGCATATCTGCCGCCGTGAATAAACGCTTAACTGTAACCCATTGTGAAATCGTGTAGAATCCCCGCCATTGCTAAAAACGCAGTAATTGCTGCCGTCACGTTACGAGACTTATGGACCAACAGACTATCCGTGCGCTCTGTGCCGCCGACATGACGGCGGTCAATGAACTGATCCTGGCCAGACTCCAGTCCGATGTCAGCCTGATCAACCAGCTGGGTTTCTACATTGTCAGTGCAGGCGGAAAACGGATGCGCCCCATGCTGACGGTAATGGCAGCCCGCGCACTGGGGTACCAAGGTCAGGACCATCTCAAGCTCGCCGCCATCATCGAATTCATCCATACCTCTACCCTGCTGCACGACGACGTGGTCGATGAATCCGACCTGCGCCGCGGCCGGGAGACCGCCAATGCGCTGTTCGGGAATGCCGCCAGCGTCCTGGTCGGTGACTACCTCTACAGCCGCTCCTTCCAGATGATGAGCGAGCTCTCCAACTTGCGGGTGATGGAGATACTGTCGGACGCCACCAACACCATCGCCGAGGGGGAAGTGCTGCAGCTGATGAACTGCAACGATCCGGACACCACGGAAGAGAGCTACATGACGGTCATATACTGCAAGACCGCCAAGCTGTTTGAAGCCGCCACCCGCCTCGCCGCCGTGCTGACCCATCAGTCCGAGCCCGTCGAACAGGCCATGACCGACTACGGCAAGTACCTGGGTACCGCCTTCCAGATCATCGACGACGTCATGGACTACTGCTCCCAGAGCGATGATATGGGCAAGAACGTCGGCGACGACCTCGCCGAAGGCAAGCCCACCCTGCCGCTGCTGCGCGCCATGGCCGTGGGCACCCCGGAGGAGCGTCAGCTCATCCGCGACGCCATCGAGCACCGTAACGGCATGGAGCATCTCGAGCGCATCCTGGCCATCCTGGATCGCACAGGAGCCCTGGAGTACTCCCGCGAGCGGGCCCGGGAAGAGGCCGACAAGGCCATTGCCGCCCTCGCCATCCTGCCGGACTCCCAGCACAGACAGGCGCTGGAGACCCTGGCCCAGATGGCGGTACAGCGCAGCGCCTGAACCAGTGTGTCAGCATCAAAGAAAAAGAGGCCATCGGCCTCTTTTTTATGGTCTGCGCTTTGCTCTCAGGCGCTGTCTTGACTGCTCAATGGGCCAGCGCCCAGAGGATGACGGCGCCCGCCACCACCAGACAACCGCCGATACGACGCAACTGCTCCGGTGGCTGATCGCTCATCAGTCTCAGCATCTGCTGCCAGGCCCTCGGCGCCAGCAAGGGGCCCAGCCCCTCGAACAGCAGCAACAGCCCCACTCCCATCAAGATGGCTGTCAGCATGACTCCTCCTGCCCTCTGGGCCCTTATCTCATCAAGCAAAAGGGCCTGAATCATCAGGCCCTTTGGGTTATGGCGCTATGCCTGCTTACTGCTTGTCACCGTGAGGCGACTTGAGGTAGCGGAAGAACTCGCTGTCAGGCTTCAGGACCATGAGGTCGTTGCCGCCGGCAAAGCTCTTGCGATAGGCCTCCATGCTACGCACGAAGCTGAAGAACTCGGGGTCCTTCTTGTAGCTGTCGGCATAGATCCTGGCGGCTTCGGCATCCCCTTCACCACGCAGCTGACGGGCGTTACTCTCGGCATCCGCGATCATGACGGTGACCTTGCGGTCGATGTCGGCACGCAGGATCTCGGCCTGCTCGCGGCCCTGGGAGCGGTGCTCACGAGCTACCGCAGTCCGCTCGGCACGCATCCGCTGATAGATGGAGCTGGAGACTTCCACCGGCAGGTTGATCTGCTTGATGCGCACATCCACCACCTTGATGCCGAGCTCGGAGGAGCGCGCCATCTTCATCAGGGCATCTTCCATCACGGTACTGCGCTCACCGGAGACGATGTCCTTGATGGTGCGGTTACCGATCTCGGAACGCAGACCGTTGTTGATCTTGCGCTTGAGCAGGTCTTCGGCCTGGATCTTGTTGCCACCACCGGTTGCCAGGTAGTACTTGGAGAAGTCCTCGATCTTCCACTTCACGTAGGAGTCGATGATGAGGTCTTTCTTCTCGGAGGTGACGAAGCGATCCGCCTGGCCTTCCAGGGTCTGGATGCGGGCATCCATCTTGCGTACCTGATCGATGAGCGGCACCTTGAAGTGCAGACCCGGCTCATAGAGGCGCGGCTCGCCGGAGTCAACCCGCTTCACCTTGCCAAACTGCACCACTATGCCCTTCTGCCCTTCATCGACGATGAAGACGGAAGAGAAGCAGACCATGGCTGCCACAGCGATGACACCAATAGCTATTTTCTTCATCTATTAGTTTCTCCCTGTGCTGAAACGGTCACCGCCACGCAGCGGCGTCGGGGTGGAATTGGCCCCTTCGTTGGACGGCTGAGCCGGCTCCACCGCAGGTGTGCCCGCCGGACGTGCCGGTTGCACCGCATTCGCCTTGCCAGACAGCTTGTCCAATGGCAGGTAGATCATGCTGTTGTTGCCAGCAGGCATGTCGACCAGCACCTTGTTGGCTTGCTGATAGAGCTCTTCCATGGTTTCCAGATAGATACGCTCACGAGTCAACTCGGGGGCGGCCTGATACTGGGGCAGCAGCTCGTTGAAGCGAGCGACTTCACCCTTGGCCTTCAGCACTATCTGGGACTTGTAACCTTCGGCTTCCTGTTCCAGACGCTTGACCGAGCCGCGGGCTTTTGGCTCCACTTCACGGGCATAGGCTTCCGCTTCACGGATGAAGCGCTGCTCATCTTCCTGGGCGGAGATGGCGTCATCGAAGGCGTCCTTCACCTCTTCCGGCGGACGCGCCGGCAGGAAGTTGACGTCCACGATCTGCAGACCCATCTGGTAGGGTTCTATGATGCCGTCGATCACCTGCCAGGTCTCCTGACGGACTTTTTCCCGACCCGTGGTCAGGACATCATCCATCTTGGTGTGACCCACGACGTAGCGCAGGGCGCTGTCGGTGGCCTGGCTCAGACTCTCGTCGGCATTGGTGACGCTGAACAGATACTGCTCGGGATCGACCACGCGGTACTGCACGTCCATCTCGACCCGGACCACGTTCTCGTCCTGGGTCAGCATGAAGCCGGAGGCAGGCAGGGAGCGCACCGATTCCACATCCACCGGGATCACCCGATCGATGAAGGTCGGCTTCCAGCGCAGACCCGGATCCACGTTATGGGAGTACTCCCCAAAACGCAGCACCACGCCCCGCTCGGCTTCGCGAATGGTGTAGAAGCCGCTGACGACCCACACCACCACGGCCACCACCAGAGCGATGGAGAGGCCAAACTTGCCCACATCACCACCCGATTTGCCACCACCGAACAGGCCACCGAAACGACGGCTCACCTTGCGCAGCATTTCATCCAGATCAGGGGGTCCCTGATTCTTGCCGTTGTTCCCCCAAGGGTCACGGTCTTTGCCGTTGTTACCAGGCTCATTCCAAGCCATCAGCGTCTCCATTAATACATGCGGATGGATATCATCTCTATCGGGCCATCAACCCTTGACGAAGCCTGTCTTCATCGCCGGTTCAATGCCTGATAAAGCGTTGTAAACTCTCACCTTCTTGTTTCATGAGGCGGTTCCAGTCGGCAAGCTGCAAGCGTACCTCCAGGACAAAATCCCCCTCCTCGCTGAAACCTTCCTGCTCGATGCCTTTCAGCCGATAGAGCGCACTGCGCAATCTCGCGGCCGAGGGCGGCAACTGCAGGGTGTGATGGACCATGGATCCGGCCAGCAGTTCGGTCAGGGCCTGGAACAGGTATTCACTGCCTTCACCCGTCTGGGCCGACAGCCAGACCCGCTGCGGGCGCCCTTCGTCATCCCGCTCCAGACCGGCCGGACGATCCGCCAGCTTGTCGATCTTGTTGCAGATCATCAGCTGGGGACGGTCGTCCGCTTCGATCTCGGCCAGGACTGTCTGCACCGAATCGACATTCTCCTGCATCTGCTCATCGGCACAGTCCACGACGTGCAGCAGCAGGTCCGCTTCGCGGGTCTCCTGCAGCGTCGCCTTGAAGGCCGCGACCAGATCATGGGGCAAGTGCCGAATAAATCCAACTGTATCCGCCAGGATCACATCACCCACATCCTGGATCACCAATTTACGCAGGGTGGGATCCAGGGTTGCGAACAGTTGGTCGGCAGCATACACGCTGGCATCTGTAAGTTGGTTGAACAAAGTGGACTTTCCGGCGTTGGTGTAGCCCACCAGCGACACGGTCGGCACCTCGTTGCGGTTGCGGGCGCGACGACCCTGCTCCCGCTGCTTCGCCACCTTGTCGAGCCGGCGCAAAATCGCCTTGATGCGCTCTCGCAGCAGGCGTCGGTCGGTTTCAAGCTGGGTTTCACCCGGGCCGCGCAGACCTATCCCGCCCTTCTGACGTTCGAGGTGGGTCCAGCCTCGCACCAGGCGAGTAGAAAGATGGCGTAACTGGGCCAGTTCGACCTGCAACTTGCCTTCATGGGTACGGGCGCGCTGGGCGAAGATATCGAGGATGAGGCCTGTCCTGTCCACCACACGGCACTGGAACAGGCGCTCCAGGTTGCGTTCCTGGGCAGGCGTCAGGGCATGGTTGAAGATGACCACGTCCGCACCCAGCATCTGGACCTGGGACGCGATCTCTTCCGCCTTGCCGCTGCCGACAAAATATTTGGCACTGGGCGCGCTGCGACTGGTGGTGATCACCCCCAGCGCATTGACCCCGGCCGAGCTCACCAGCATCTTGAGCTCGTCCAGATCCTCCCGCTCACCCTCATCGCTGAAGTTGACATGTACCAGAACGGCCTGTTCACCAGCTTCGTAACGGTCAAACAAGCGCTTGCTCCTTGACAGGTATCATGATGATTCTGAGTTGGCGAGTGGGCTCGCCGCGGGATATCACGCCTCGGCTTCACCCTGCTCTTCACCGGCGGCGCCCGGGGCGTGCTGGTGATGGTTGACGGCACGGGCCGGCACCACGGTGGAAATGGCGTGCTTGTAGACCATCTGGCTCACGGTGTTCTTCAGCAAAATGACAAACTGGTCAAACGATTCGATCTGACCCTGCAGTTTGATGCCGTTCACCAAATAGATAGAAACAGGAATCCGCTCACGGCGCAGCGCATTCAAAAACGGGTCTTGGAGAGATTGCCCCTTAGCCATCTTTCTTTTCCTTATAGTTTGTTGTTTTTAAACACCGGATATCAATATAACAACCTGATTATACAGGGAGTGTCAAGCCGCACCAGCTCGGGCGACCACCCTGGCTACATTGCCAGACTCACCAGATTCCAACCAGGTCAGGTCGGGCCAGCCACGCAACCAGGTCATCTGGCGCTTGGCCAGCTGACGGGTGGCCACGATGCCACGATAACGCATCTCATCATATCCCACTTCCCCTGCCAGGTAGTCCCACATTTGGCGGTAGCCAACGCAACGGATAGCTGGCAGATCCGGGTGAAGATCACCCCGTTCATAGAGCGCCCTGACCTCCTGTTCGAACTCCCCTTGCAGCATCTTGTCAAAACGCAGCTCGATGCGCTGATGCAGCACGGCGCGATCGCTCGGCGCGATGGCAAACTGGTGCACCCGGTAGGGCAAGCCTTCCCCCTGCACTTGCGTCAACTCGGTCAGCGTCTTGCCGCTGATGCGATAGACCTCGAGCGCCCGGCTGAGCCGCTGCGGGTCGTTGGGGTGGATGCGGGCGCCGGCCACAGGATCGATGCGCACCAGCTCGTCGTGCAGCGCCTGCCAGCCGAGGCGGGCGGCCTCTGCCTCAATCTCGGCGCGAATGGCCGGATCGGCGGAGGGTAATGGAGATAGCCCCTCCAGCAGCGCCTTGAAGTAGAGCATGGTGCCCCCCACCAGCAGCGGGATGCGGCCGCGGTCGGCGATCTCTTTCATCTCCCGCAGGGCATCGCGGCAGAAATCCGCCGCCGAATAACTCATGGCCGGATCCAGGATGTCGATCAGGCGATGCGGGGCCTGGGCCAGCTCGGCGGCAGTCGGCTTGGCGGTGCCAATGTCCATGCCGCGATAGATGAGCGCGGAGTCCACGCTGATGATGTCGCAGGGCAGGGCCTGACACAGAGCGATGGCGAGATCCGTCTTGCCGGAGGCCGTAGGCCCCATCAGAAAAATTGCAGTCGGCAAGTCAGCCACTTTCATGTTCCTCTGGCACGGTCGCCTCGTCGGGAGGCGTACCATGCAATTGACTATCAATGGATTGAAGCGGTCAGCCCCGGCGACTCAATCGCCTTGTGCAAACCCCTCCAGCACGGCCGCCAACGACAGAGGGCGCACCATGCGAATGTCTGCCAGTTGGTCACCGTAATCGGTCACAAGTTCCGTCAGCAGCCGGCTGGCCGTTGAAAAATCATATATTTTCTCGGTGCTTATCCCCTGCTCCACCAGCCACTGGCATAGTACTTCAGCCTGCTGACCGGCATCACTGTCAGATCCGCTCTCGACCAATTGCAGCAATTCGGGTAAGAGACGAACCAGATCGGTCTGGCGCAGCAAGGCGGGCACCCTGGTCAGGATCATGGTGTCGCGCCCCCCGCTTTTCAACTCCAGCCCCATGCGTTTGAGCAAACGTTCCTGCTCCTGCGCCAGCGCAATCAGGTTCTTTGGCAGCTTGAAGGAGACCGGCAGCAGCAGGGGCTGCGCCGCCAGCCCCTGCCCCCAGGTCTCCAGCAGCCAGTGGCGCAGCAGCACCCGCTCGGCCCGCACCAGGGAGAGCAGCGCCAGTTGTCCCTCCCGCTCGATCAGCAGATAGGCCTGCTCCACCAGGGTCAGGGCGCGAGTCCCCTGGGGCGACGGACAGGCCGGGGTGACGGGAGCAGCCTGAGATACCTCCCCCACCACCGGCAATGTGGTGAGCAGGGAGCCCATGCCGCGCATCGCCTCCCGGCTGGGGGGCTCGGGGGGCTGATAGTTGCCCGCGCGGCCTGCACCTTCGCGCACGGCGCCGCCATCCCGCGTCTGGGCCGGGGCTCTATAGCTGTGCTCGGCGCCATACCACTCGGGGCGTGGCGCCTGGCCGGGATACTCTATCTGCGGGCTGGTCGGCAGCTCGACCAGGGTCTCGGCCAGCGGCTCGTCCAGCTCGCTGGCTCCCACCCCTTCCCGGCGCAGGGCGGTAAAGAGCGCCTGGAAGATGAAGTCATGGATGAGTCGCGCCTGATGGAAACGCACCTCGTGCTTGGCGGGATGGACATTCACATCCACCTGACGGGGATCCAGCTCGATGTAGAGCACATAGGCGGCGAAGCTGCCGGCGGGCAGCAGCTCGTCATAGGCCTGGCGGATGGCGTGGTTGATGAGCTTGTCGCGCATCATGCGGCCATTCACATAGGTGTATTGCAGATCGTTCTGCGGCCTGGCTCCCGCGGGCAGTGCCAGCCAGCCCCACAGGCGCACGTCGCTGTGCTCGCTCTCCACCGCCAGCGCGTGATGCATGAAGGGGGTGCCGCAGACGGCAGCGAGGCGGCGCTCCTGCTCAGGCACCGTATTGGCGGCCTTGTATTGGCGCACCACCTTGCCGTTGTGGCGCAGGATCAGGGTGATGTCGAAGCGGGAGAGCGCGATGCGGCGCACCAGCTCGTCGATGTGGGCAAACTCGGTCTTCTCGCTGCGCATGAACTTGCGCCGCGCCGGGGTGTTGAAGAAGAGGTCCACCACCTCCACCGTGGTGCCCACCGGATGGGCGGCCGGCTTGACGGTGACGCTCATCTCGCGCCCTTCGGCCTGCGCCTGCCAGGCTTCGGACTGCTCAGCGGTGCGGGAGGTGAAGGTGAGACGGGAGACGGAGCTGATGGAGGCGAGCGCCTCGCCGCGAAAGCCGAGGCTGTTGATCCCTTCCAGGTCATCCAGGGTCGCCACCTTGGAGGTGGCGTGCCGTGACAGCGCCAGCACCAGCTCGTCCTTTGCGACGCCGCTGCCGTTGTCACGGATGCGGATCAGCTTGGCCCCCCCCTTGTCGATGTCGATCTCGACCCGGTCGGCTCCCGCATCCAGGCTGTTTTCCACCAGCTCCTTCACCACAGAAGAGGGCCGCTCCACCACCTCGCCGGCAGCAATCTGGTTGGCCAGGATAGGAGGCAATATACGGATCGGCATGGCTGACTCCTGCTTTTTAACCTTGGGGGATCTAGGTTGGTGCTGAGCGAAGCGAAGCCCAACATGGAAAAGATGAACACAACAACCTCACCCCAGCCCTCCTCTTCGTAAGGGGAGGGTGCACAGACTCCTCCCCCTTTTGAAGGGGGAGGCTGGGAGGGGGTTAACCCAATGACAACCGTGTTTTCGATGGGCTATCCATCCGAACAACCACTAAAACAACCCATTTATTTCGGGATATAGAGCACCTGCCCTATCTGGATATCCCGTGACTTGAGCTTGTTGATCTCCACCAGCCGCGCCTGGCTCACGCCGTGCTTCTCGGCGAGGCGGGAGAGGCTCTGGCCGCGGGTGACCACGTGGCGGATCATCCTGGACTTGTCGTCGCTCTGCACGCTTGCGACCGGCACGCTCGGCTCCTTGGCCGCCACCTTGTAGGGTTTTATCACCCCGGCACCGGAGGCGCTGCCGACACTGCTGACCGGAGCGCCGCCATCACTGCTGCGGCTCGGCACTGTCGCCGGCATGCGGTTGGTCACCTGCTGCCGGGGCGCGGGGGCAACCGCCGCCTTTTTCGCTACAGGCTGACTGACGCTGGCAACTCGCTGCCCCTTGCCCGTCATCATGGGGCCCTTGGTCGGGTGGCTGCGATAGTAGCTGCGGATCCCCTCGAAGATGGCGCGGGCAAGTTGATCCTGGTAGCTGGCGGTGGCCAGCAGCTTCTCTTCCGCATGGTTGGAGATGAAGCCGGTTTCCACCAATACCGAGGGGATGTCCGGCGCCTTCAGCACCGCCAGACTGGCGTGTTCCGGCGCCTTCTTGTGCAGCCTGGCCACCCGTCCCATGGAGCGCAGTATCTGGCGGCTCACCTCATAGCCCTCGGCCCTGGACTTGTCCATGGAGAGATCGAGGAAGGTCTGCGCCAGATAGGGGTTGGGGTCGGATTCGGCCAATACCTTGCCTACCCCGCCCAGCAGTTCCCCCTGCTTCTCCTGCTTCTCCAGCCAGCTGCCCATCTCGCGGTTGGCGCGATTGGTCGACAGCACCCAGACCGAGGCGCCGCGCGGCGTGGAGTTGTGGAAGCTGTCCGCATGCACGGACACCAGCAGATCCGCCTTGGCCTTGCGGGCGATTTCCGAGCGCTTGTTGAGGTCGACGAAGTAGTCACCACGACGGGTCATCACGGCGCGCATGCCCGGCTCACGGTCGATCAGCGCCGCCAGCTTCTGGGACACGGACAGGGTCACCCGCTTCTCGTATGTGCGGCGCGGGCCTATGGAGCCGGGATCTTCCCCCCCATGGCCCGGATCGATGGCGATGACGATGGCCTTGCCCTGGCCGCCGACGGGCGCGGGCTGCGCCGTGGCGCCGCCTTTCTCTTCATAGGGCAGATCGATCACCAGACGATGGCCGTAGGGGCCGGCCGGTGCCAGCGGGAACACCACCGGCTTGATGGAGGAGCTGAGATCCAGCACCAGACGCATGCTGCCCTTTTCAAGGGGTGTGCTCTCGCGGATCTTGCGCACCAGCTCGCTCTTGTTCTCGATGCGAGCCAGGTTGGCGGCGTTGCTCGCCCCCTTGAGATCGATCACCAGGCGGCTCGGGCCGCTCAGGGTGAAGTAGTTGAAATTGGGGGCGCTGCTCATGTCGAGCACCACCCGGGTGTTATCCGGCGATGGCCAGACCCGCACACTCTTGAGCTGGTTCGCCCAGGAGGGTAAGGCCATCAGGGAGAGGGCAATAACAAGGATCAAGCGCACTGAGATGACAACCGTTCCAGAATGGCTTCGCCAATAGCAGTGCGGGCCGCAATCAGGGCCTCGCGCTGCTCGTTCACATACGTCAGGGTAATCTCAAGATCGGGGGACGGCAGCCAGCCTTCCCCTTTCTCCGGCCACTCCACCAGACAGAGGGTGTCGGCGCCGAAATAGTCCCGAATGCCCATGAATTCCAGCTCTTCCGGATCCGCCAGTCGATAGAGATCGAAGTGATAGACCTGCCAGTCGGCCAGTTCATAGGGCTCCACCAGGGTATAGGTCGGACTCTTGACCTTACCTTGATGGCCAAGCCCTTGCACCCAGCCGCGGGTCAGGGTGGTCTTGCCGGCCCCGAGGGCGCCGTGCAGAAATACGGTAGTGGCCTGCTGGCACGCCTGCGCCAGACGGCCACCCAGTGCCACAGTTGCTGCCTCGTCCGGCAGTGTCATCATCAAGGTTTTTGCCATGTTCTTCTTGTTACTTGTTACGGTGTCGGATTGACCAGACGGCGGATCCAGGGCAGCAGATCCGATGCCAACATGCCCCGCTCACCCTCGGCGGCGGCCAGGTCGGCGGCCTCCGCGTGGATCACGGCCCCCAGTCGCGCGGCCATGCCGGCAGACCAGCCCTGGGCCAGGAGGGCGGCGATTATACCAGATAACAGATCCCCCATGCCGCCACTGGCCATGCCGGGATTGCCTTCGTCGCAGAGGCTGATGCACTGGCCATCGCAGATGAGCGAGCCCGCCCCCTTGAGCAGCACCACGCCGCCGTATCGCTGCTGCAGCCGCGATACGGCGGCGAAACGATCCGCCTCGACCTCGGCGACGGCGCACCCCAGCAGGCGGGCCGCCTCCCCGGGGTGGGGCGTGAGCACCCAATTATCCTGATGACGGGGTGCCTGCGCCAGCCAATTCAATCCATCGGCGTCCAATACCAGGGGCCCGCTGACGCTGAGGTGGTGTTCGAACTGGGCCCTTCCCCACTCATCCTGACCGAGCCCGGGCCCCAACACGCGCACCGTGGCCCACCCCTCGTCCGTCCCGGCCGGGCATCCCATCAGCTCTGGCTGCACCAGGCTGGCAGGGGGAGAGTCCGGGTGCTGGCACAGTCGCACCAGACCCGCCCCCGCCCGCAGGCAGGCCTGTCCTGCCAGCAGTATGGCCCCCTGCATCCCCAGGTTGCCCCCCACCAGCAGCACCTTGCCGTGCTTGCCCTTGTGAGCCGAGCGGGGACGGGGGGTGAGCAGACTCTTTAGGCGGGGATAATCCAGGCGTTCGGCGGCGGGCATCAGGCCGGCCTCGGGCACCACCCCGAGGGGATCCCAGTCGAGCTGGCCTACGCCGTCCACCCCGTCGGCGGTGAGCATGCCCTGCTTGATGCCGATGAAGCTGAGGGTGCGGGTGGCGTGCACCAGGGCCCCCATGGCGCGGCCGGTGTCGGCATTGAGCCCGGAGGGGAGGTCCACCGCCAGAACGGGGGCATTCAAGCCATTGATTGTTGCGACGATCTTTGTCATTGGCGAGGAGAGGGGGAGCTGGACACCGGTGCCGAGCAGTGCATCTATCACCAGATCCGGCGCAGGGAGCGACGCCCCCTCGAGCGCATCGGCCATCATCACCTCTCCCCCCGCCGCCAGCCACTCGTCGGCGGCCCGCCTGGCGTCCCCTCTGAGCAGACCTGGCGCCCGGGCGGCTATCACCAGGGGCTCGAGACCGAGTCGACGGGCGAGGCGGGCCAGCACATAGCCATCCCCCCCGTTGTTGCCCGGGCCGACGAAGATCCACCAGTGGTGACTCTGGGGCCAGTGATGGCGGGCATAGCTGCACAGGGCGGCACCGGCCCGCTCCATCAGGGCGTAGAGGGCTTGCCCCTCACGCTCGGCCCAGCGCTGCTCCAGCTTGCGGATCTGTTCGGCCCGCCACAGGGGCTGTGCTAGACTGACGCCTTGTTTTTTGCCGATAGCGTCCTCGATACCCTCTACCATGACGGCTCCCCACCTTCATCATCCACTGGCCCGGCTCCAGGCCTCGCATATGGCGTGCCATGACGGCGCACGGCCCTCGTCACTCTCAGTGCCACGGGCGCCATGCCGCTGCCAGCAGGCAGGTGAGGCACAATGACGGTCGCCGAACTCGCGCAACTGGCCCACGATATCAAGCTCTGGGCACGGGAGCTAGGATTTGACCAGGTCGGCATCACCGACACGGATCTCGCCCTCGAGGAGCCCAGGTTGCAGGCCTGGCTGGATGCGGGTCATCACGGCACCATGGATTACATGGCGCGCCACGGCATGATGCGAGCCCGGCCCCACGAGCTGCTGCCGGGCACCCTGCGGGTGCTGTCGGTGCGGATGAACTACCTACCGTTCGAAGCGGGCTTTGCCGCCACTCTGCGCGATCCGACCCTGGGCTACATCAGCCGCTATGCCCTCGGGCGCGACTACCACAAGGTGCTGCGCAACAGGCTCAAGCAACTGGGGGAGCGCATCGAGCAGCGCTGCCAGACACTGTTGCCATCCACGCAGGCAACCCCGGGCGAGTGGCGCCCCTTCGTCGATTCGGCGCCCATACTGGAGCGCCCCCTGGCGGCCAAGGCGGGGCTGGGCTGGGTGGGCAAGCACTCGCTGCTGCTCAACGAGTCGGCCGGATCTTTCTTCTTTCTCGGGGAGTTGCTGGTCAGCCTGCCGCTGCCCGTCGATGCCCCGGTGGAAAAAGAGCAGTGCGGCAAGTGCGTCGCCTGCATCAACATCTGCCCGACCGGTGCCATCATCGCGCCCTATGTGGTGGACGGGCGGCGCTGCATCTCCTATCTCACCATAGAGAACGACGGCCCCATCCCGGAAGAGTTCAGGCCGCTGATGGGCAACCGCATCTATGGCTGTGACGACTGCCAGCTCATCTGCCCCTGGAACCGCTATGCGGATGCGAGCCCCGAGCCCGACTTCAGTCCCCGCCCCAACCTCCACCGCCCCCCCCTGCTCGACCTGTGGCAGTGGTCGGAGGCGGCATTCTTGAAGCACACCGAAGGCAGCCCCATTCGCCGCATCGGCTATCAGCGCTGGCGCCGCAACCTGGCGGTGGCGCTCGGCAACGGCCCGGCCAGCAGCGATGCCATGGCGGCCCTGCAGCAGGCACTTCCCGGCGCCGAGCCCATGGTGGCCGAACACATCGAGTGGGCGCTGGCGACCCTGGCCGTGCGCCAGGAAAAAGAGAACAAGAAGACCCGTTTGCTGATCCGCTGCATCGAAAAAGGCCTGCCGGATCACGCATAAGTGATCTGGCCCTTGCCGGATGACTGCACTTTTTTCATGCTCTGCCGACCATTGGCCATAGGCACAATAAAAGGAAGATTCGGATGCAGATGTTGGGAGTAGA
The DNA here is from genome assembly GCF_041403065.1 of Aeromonas sp. S16(2024). Classification (NCBI taxonomy): domain Bacteria; kingdom Pseudomonadati; phylum Pseudomonadota; class Gammaproteobacteria; order Aeromonadales; family Aeromonadaceae; genus Aeromonas; species Aeromonas sp. S16(2024). The sequence continues at coordinate 145,543 of NZ_JBGLQX010000004.1, forward strand.
TATTGGCGGCTCCGGGATCAAGGGCTGCCTGGTGGACACCGAGACTGGCGAACTGATTGGCGAGCGCCACCGCATTGCCACGCCGCAACCGGCCACCCCGGCCGCCGTGGCGCACACCCTCAAGGCGCTGGTCGAGCATTTCCAGTGGAAGGGGCCCATAGGGTGCGGCTTCCCCGCCATCATTCACAACGGCATCGCCAAGAGTGCCGCCAACATCGACAAGAGCTGGGTCGAGACCGATGCCGCCCACCTGTTCGCCGACGTGACCGGCCTGCCCTGCCACGTGCTCAACGACGCCGATGCGGCCGGGCTGGCCGAGATGCGCTTTGGCACGGGCCGGGATCGCAAGGGGGTCATCATCCTCATCACCGTCGGCACCGGCATAGGCACGGCTGTGTTCGTCAACGGCCAGTTGCTGCCCAACACCGAGCTGGGCCACCTGATGCTGGAGGGCATGGTCGCCGAGCACTACTGCTCGGATGCGGTGCGCAAGCGCGAGGATCTCTCCTGGAGCCGCTGGGGCAAGCGCTTCAACAAGTACCTGGCCCGCCTCGAGTTCCTCTTCTCCCCCGATCTCTTCATCCTGGGGGGTGGCAGCGCCGCCAAGCTCGACAAGTTCATCGACCGGATAGAGACCCGCGCCCCCCTGGTGGCGGCGGCCAACCTCAACCAGGCCGGCATCATAGGGGCCGCCCTCTTCGCCGAAGCTCGGCAAGAGGGCTGACATTTCCCCCGACAACGCCGCAAGGGGCCCGAAGCGGGCCTCTGCCATGGCTAGCTAGAGGTCGTCTAGCCGATGGGCCCCGTGCACCAGCCGGGTCAGCCGGGCCTCTGCCATGGCGCGCTAGAGATCGTCGAGCCGATGGGCCCCGTGCACCAGCCGGGTCAGCCGGGATTGCGCCATGGACGCCAGGGAGCTCAGCAGCGCGGCCGTGTCTGGCGTGGGGCATTCACGAGCCAGACGCCCCAGCTCGCCAACGAGTTTTTCCTCCTGCCGCGACACCAGCTGCACTATCTCGTCGGGCTGGGTACCGGCGGGCAGTTCCAGACGCTGGCAATCGGCCAGCAGATCCTCCCCGAACCCCTGCTCCAGCCAGGTCTCCTTGACTCCGCTCCCCATCTGCTCCCGATAGTCATGCAGGTGGGCCGCGGCTGCGTCCTCCCGCCCTTGCAGATAGGCCAGCAACATCCGGCTGCGCTCCCCATCCACCTGGGGGATCAGGCGCCCGTAACTGCGCCCCTGCTGCTGATGCAATTGCTCGAGGTAAAGCATCAGGTCCTTGATCTGTTGAAATCGCATCTCTGCTTCCTCCTGCCGTCCACCTCTTGCCAGTATAAAAAAATGGCGCGCCCTGCCCGAGTAAAAAAACAGGTTGTTTTTTGTTCTGCATCAAAGGGATGGGAAAGAAAAAGGAGAAAACGAAAAGAACGGAACAAGGGGGCGACATCCCTGTCATGCCGGCAACGGGCTGCCAGCGCCTCGGAAGAGGCCGGGATAAAACGGGGAAATCATCGAGTTAAGGAGGATTATCCAGGTTATATTCGGGCGGGTGTTTACAAATCAGAATCTAATATTGAACCCGTCGGTTTGCCCCTCTTCCCTTAGTCAGCGAGCGGGAATCCTTATCCATTTTTTAGACGTCTAGACGTAGAAACATGCGTTGACACAGCCATCCGGACATCTTAGCATCATCCTCCATGATGACAGAGCAACCCAGTGAAACCTCTGCCCAATTCACCTGCCTGTAGCGCCCTGTGCTTTAAGGCTGTTAGCACGGAAGAATCCATGATTAAGTTGATCGGTCTCAACAAAGTCTACGGTAAAGGCAGTGACGCCGTGCACGCCCTGCGTGACGTGAGCCTGCATGTGCCACAAGGCAAGATTTTCGGGGTGATCGGCGCCTCCGGTGCCGGCAAGAGCACCCTTATTCGTTGCGTCAACCTGCTGGAGCGCCCCACCCAGGGCCAGGTCATCGTCGATGGTCAGGATCTGGTGGCCCTGAGCGAGCGGGATCTGACCCAGGCTCGCCGCCAGATCGGCATGATCTTCCAGCACTTCAACCTGCTGGCCTCCCGCACCGTGTTTGCCAACATCGCCTTCCCGCTGGAGCTGGCGGGCTGGAGCAAGGCGCAGATCCAGACCCGGGTCGACGAGCTGCTGGCCCTGGTCGGGCTGGAAGCCCGTGCCCACGCCTATCCGTCCGAGCTCTCCGGCGGCCAGAAGCAGCGCGTCGCCATCGCCCGCGCCCTGGCACCGGCCCCCAAGGTATTGCTGTGTGACGAGGCCACCTCGGCCCTCGACCCCCAGACCACCCGATCCATCCTGAGCCTGCTCAAGGAGATCAACGTCAAGCTGGGGCTCACCATCTTGCTCATCACCCACGAGATGGATGTGGTGAAGGGGATCTGTGACGAAGTGGCCATCATCAGCGACGGTCGCCTGATCGAGCAGGGGGAAGTGGCCTGGTTCTTCAGCAACGCCAAGACCCAGCTGGCCCGTGACTTCATCCACTCCACCATCCACCTGGAGGTGCCCCAGGAGTACCAGGACAGGATGAGCAGCGAGCGGGTGGCCAACAGCTATCCCCTGGTGAAGCTCGGCTTCACCGGCGCCACCGTCGATTCGCCGCTCATCTCCGAGGTGAGCCGCCGTTTCAACATCGACATCAGCATACTGAGCGCAGACATCGAATACGCCGGTGGCGTCAAGTTCGGCTTCCTGCTGGCGGAGCTGTTCGGGGATGAGGCCCAGTGCGAGGCCACCCAGCAGTTCTTCATCGACAACCACATTCAGCTGGAGGTAATGGGCTATGTCCGAAGCAATGACTAATCTGCTGCGCCCAATCCTCGGCGACTCAGCCATCTTATCCAGCTGGAGGTAATGACTCATGTCCGAAGCCATGATTAATCTGCTCATCACAGCCCTCGGCGACACCCTGATCATGGTGTTTGCCTCCGCCCTGTTCGGCTGCCTGCTCGGCCTGCCGCTGGGCGTGGCACTGCACGTGACCAAGGCCGGCCAGATCCTGGCCAACCCACTGCTGAACAAGATCCTCGGCATCGTGGTCAACGTCGGCCGCTCCGTGCCCTTCATCATACTGCTGGTGGCCATCATTCCGCTGACCCGGCTGATCGTCGGCACCAGCATAGGCACCATAGCCGCCATAGTGCCGCTGACCGTCGGTTGCATCCCCTTCATCGCCCGTCTGGTGGAAGGTGCCCTGATGGAAGTGCCGGACGGCCTGCTCGAAGCCGCCAAGGCCATGGGTGCCAAACCCTTGCAAATCATTGCCAAGGTGCTGCTGCCTGAGGCCCTGCCCGGGATCCTCAACAGCATCATCATCACCCTGGTCACGCTGGTGAACTACTCCGCCATGGCCGGTGCCATCGGTGGTGGTGGTCTCGGTGATGTGGGTATTCGCTACGGCTACCAGCGCTTTGACCCTACCGTCATGCTGGTCACCGTGGTCATTCTGGTGGTACTGGTTCAACTCATCCAGAGCGCGGGTGAGCGCCTGGTCAAACAATGTGATCATCGTTAATCGTCGATTTCTGACAGGAGGTTTTTATGAAATTGGGCATTAAATCCGCTGCAGCTGCGCTGCTGGCAACTCTGGTACTGGTCGGCTGCGGTCAGAAGGAAGAGAGCAAGACCCTGAAAGTCGGCGCCATCGCCGGCCCCGAGACCGAACTGGTCGAGACCGCGGCCAAGGTGGCCAAGGAGAAATACGGCCTGACCGTCGAGATCGTCACCTTCTCTGACTACGTCACCCCCAACGTGGCCCTGAACGACGGCAGCGTCGACGTCAACGCCTTCCAGCACAAGCCCTACCTGGATGCCCAGATCCGTGATCGCGGCTTCAAGCTGGTGCCGGTTGGCAACACCTTCGTCTACCCGATCGCCGGTTACTCCAAGAAGATCAAGGCCCTGTCCGAGCTGAAAGACGGTGCCCAGATCGCGGTGCCGAACGATCCGACCAATCTGGGTCGCTCCCTGATCCTGCTGGAGAAGCAGGGCCTGCTGAAGCTGAAGGAAGGCGCCGGTCTGGAAGCGACCGTGCTGGACATCGCCAGCAACCCGCGCAACTTCAAGATCGTCGAGCTGGAAGCCGCTCAGCTGCCCCGCTCCCTGGAAGATGTTGATCTCTCCATCATCAACAACACCTTCGCCGGTCAGATTGGCCTGACCCCGACCGAAAACGGCCTCTTCGTCGAAGACAAGGAGTCCCCCTACGTCAACCTGATCGTTGCTCGCGAGAACAACAAGGACGACGAGAAGGTCAAGGAGTTCGTCCAGGCCTTCCAGACCGACGAGGTCTACAAGAAGGGGACCGAGCTGTTCAAGGGCGGCCTGGTGAAAGGTTGGTAATCACTCACTCTGTAAAAAAGGCCACGCCAAGCGTGGCCTTTTTTTTTGCCCCCGTTATCATAGCCAGAAGCACGGCAACACGAAAAAACAGAACAACAATGAAAAAATGGTATCTGGCCTACTGCAAGCCCAAGGAAGAGGCCCGCGCCCGCGCCCATCTGGCGGCGCAAGGCGTCGAATCCTATTACCCCATGGTGGAAGTGGAGAAGCTGCGGCGTGGCAAACGGGTCCCGCTGCGTGAACCCATGTTCCCCAACTACCTGTTCATCTACGTGGATCTGGATGTGGTCACCCCGGTCACCCTGAAGTCCACCCGCGGCATCAGCCGCATCATCCACTTCGGCAAGGAGTGGAGCCCCGTCAGCAGCCAGCTGATCTACCGGCTGATGAGCCGGGACGACAGCGACGAGGCGCGCGCCAGCTACGCCTGCCTGCCGACGCAAGGGGACAAGGTATTGATCGAATCAGGCCCCCTGGCCGGGTTCGAGGCCATCTACCTGGAGCCGGATGGGGAGAAGCGGGCCATCCTGCTGGTCAGTCTGCTGAATCAGGAGACCAGCAGCAGCTTCGACAACCAGGCCTTCCGGCGTTTGGACTGAGTCGGCAGCGAGCAGCGCCCCATACCCCTGCTGGTCAGCCTGCTGAATCAGGAGACCAGCAGCAGCGTCGACAATCAGGCTTTCCGGCGGCTGGACTGACCTGGATTCCTGCGTCCGGACCGAACCGGCGGCGAGAAGCGCCCTATGCCTGCTGGCCTGCCTGCTCAATCAGGCAACCGGCAGCGGCGTCGACCACCAGGCCTCGCGACATCTGGACTAAAAGCAAGCGGGGCAGGCCCATAGGCCTGCCCCGCTTGGCTGTCACCTCAGCCTGACTCAGGCACCCAGTTCGAAGCGGCTGATGGCCGCGGTCAGCTGGCCCGTCTCCCGGGTCAGCCTGGCGGCGATCAGCTCCCCCTGCTGGCTGTGTTCGCTGGACTGGTGGCTGAGCCCGGCGATCTCCTCCACAGTGCCCGCCACCTCCTGGGCCACCCTGGACTGCTGCTCGGTCGCGGTGGCGATGGCGGCGAGCTGGCCGCAGAGATCCTGCACCAGCGCCGACATGGCCGCCAGGGTCTCGGTGGCCGAGGCCAGGGCGCCCCTGCCCTGCTCCACCAGCAGGGTGCCGCTGCCCACGGTATCGGCGGTCTGCCGGGTCTGCTGCTGGATGCTGGCAATGGTCTGGTTGATCTCCGCCGTCGACTGGCTGGTGCGGCTGGCCAGCTGGCGCACCTCGTCCGCCACCACGGCGAATCCCCGCCCCTGCTCCCCGGCGCGCGCCGCCTCTATGGCGGCATTGAGCGCCAGCAGATTGGTCTGCTCGGCTATGGTGGCGATCACCTCGGTGACGCGGCCCACCTGCTCGCTCTGGCTGCGAAGCAGCGTCATCGCCTGATTGGCCTGGGTGATCATGGCGGCAATCTGCGCCATGGTGCTCCCCATACGGGCGAGGGCCTGCTCCCCCTGCCTGGCCTGCTGCTCGGTCTGACGCGCGGCCCCAGCCGCATCGGCGATGTTGCCCGCCACGTCCCGGGTGCTGGCGGACATCTGTTCTATGGCGGCCGCGACCGTATCCAGCCGCTGATTCTGACTCGCCAGATCGTCCACTATGGCATTGGTGGTCTGACCCACCTCGCGGCCGGCCCCTTCCACCTGCGCCACCGCCCCCTGGATCTCCCCCACCAGCTGGCGCAGCTGGCTCGACATCCGGTTGATGGAGCCGGTCAGCCCGCCCAGCTCGTCCTGGCGCAGCACCGGCAGGGGCGCACTCGGCAGGCGGCCATCGGCGACCTGCCCGGCACGGTTCACCAGGCTGGCGATGTCGCGGGTCAGGCGGCGGCTGAACAGCAGGGCCACCAGGGTGCCGAGCAGGATGACGCTGGTGGTCGCCAGCAGCAGGGTGCGGTGAATAGCCTGACTGGCCCCGGCCAGCTTGCCCGCTATCTTGTCCACTTCTCCCCGGGTCTGGGTCACCTGATTCGCCAGCTGATCGGCGAGCCGGGTCAACGCAGGTTCTATGTCGGTGGCCATCAGGTGGTTGGCCTGATCCCAGTCCGGCGCCTGCCGCCTGGCGATCACCTGCCCCACCAGCTCGGCAAAGGGGGCAGACATCTCCTCAAAGAGCGCCCACAACCCCTTCTGCGCCTCGGTGAAGTTGGCCTGCTGCTGTTTCAGCTCGGCCACCCGCTGCAGATGGAACTGGTAGTAGTCCTGATACTTGTCACGATACTCCTTGTCCCCCGAGATGAGGAAGTCCCGCAGGGCGGAGAGGGCATTGGCCAGCCCGTTGTAGGCATCCCCCACCTGCTTGAGCAGCAGACGGCGATCGCCGGGCAGCGCCTCCTGGGGGGTCGCCACCTCTTCGTTGGCAATGGATTGCAACTGATCGAGAGCCGCCTCCGCCAGGGGGCCGGCTTCCAGCAGCATCAGGGTGTGGGCCGGCAGGTTCTCTTCGGTATGGGCCAGCGCCCACACCTTCTCCTGCGCCCCCTTGAAGCTCTTGAGGGACCGGGTCAGGGCGGGCGTGAATCCCTGCTGCTCTATGGCATGCCAGGCCTGCTCCCACTCCTGCTTGATGCGCGCACCTTGAACGGGATCCTTGCCGAGGATGAGGTAGGCTCGCAGGGAGGAGACGGTGGCGATCAGGGCCTTCTGGCTCGCCTCGTCCCGTTGCAGGGCGGGCAGGGCCTGGGCCAGCAAGGCCTCCTGGGAGGCTTCAATCCGGCCGAGCTGATGGTAGACAAGGGCGGAGGAGAGAATGATGAGCAGGTTGATAAAACAGAAGCTCAACAACAGCTTGCTTGAAATTTTCATGACCATCCTTGTGTCGCAGCGGGCATCCTGCCCTTGATTAGCGCCCGATCAATGCGGGCAATCGTTCGCGCCAGGTGTCATGCCAGACGAGCAACTCCTCGCGTGGCATGGGGCGGGCGGAGAAGAAGCCCTGGCACTGATCGCACCCCAGCCTGGCCAGCAGCCGCCAGGTGGCCTCATCCTCGACCCCCTCTGCCACCGATTTTAACCCCAACTTGCGCGCCAGTTCGATACTGGATTCGATGATGGCGAGGCGGGAGGGATCTTCATAGCAGCGATCGACGAAGGATCTGTCCAGCTTCAGCTCGGTGAACGGCAGCAGGGCGAGCTGCTGCATGGAGGAGTAGCCGGTCCCGAAGTCGTCGATGGAGAGGCCGAAGCCGTGCATCCGCAAGCGGGTCAGCACCTCCAGCGACTTGCCGAGATCCTTGACGAAGGCGCTCTCGGTCACCTCCAGGGTGATGAGCTCGGGGTTGATGCTCCAGCGCTGGCAGTGATTGAGCAGGGTATTGCACAGATCCCCCTCGATCAGCGAAGTAGTGGATAGGTTCATCGACAGGTTGAGGGAGAGCCCCGTCTTCTCCCACAGGTGGCCGTCGCGCAGGGACTTGCCGATGATCACCTCGGTCAGCGGATCCATGAGCCCGTTATGCTCCGCCAGCGGGATGAAGCGGGCCGGCGAGATGAGCCCATACTCGGGGTGCTGCCAGCGGGCGAGCGCCTCCATGCCGACCCACTGACCGCTTTCAAAGCTCACCTTGGGTTGATACCAGGGCAGCAACTGGTCCTGCTCCAGGGCCCGGCACAGCTCATCCAGACTCAGGCTGTGGCCGTCCTCCTCCTGGCTGCGCGCCTGCTGGGGCTGCCAGGCGCCGATCAACTGGGCGATCTGCTGATGACTGGCGGGCTTGTCGATGCGCCCCAGCACCTGCAGGCCGTAGGCGCGGCTCATGCGCAGCACGGCGTCGACCACATCGTCCTCCAGTGCGCTGCACAGCACTATGCCGCCGCGAAAGCCGCCGAGGGAGAGGCGGCGCAGCAGGGCCATGCCATCCATGCCCGGCATCCGCAGATCGCAGAACAGGATGTCGACCCGATGGTGCTGACACTGGGTCAGCGCCTCCTCTCCGTCCTGGGCTTCCAGCAAATTGCCGTAGCCAAGCCCGCGGATCTGGTGCATCAGGGCCTTGCGCTGGAAGTTGTGATCCTCCACCACCATGATCACCAACTCATGCCGTGCACTATTCATCGAGCCATAACCCCATTTCACCTCTGATAGCATCCATCAATGCCTGTACCGTCTGCCCCAGCTCGCCGAGCCTGTCCAGTTGCTTCAACCTGGCCGCCGCCTCCAGCCGGGCCGCCTCGGTTGCCAATGCCTGCTGCCCCACCATGCGGGCAGCCCCCTTGATGCGATGCGCCGTCTCCACCAGCGCCTGGGTATCCTGCCGAGCCAGCGCCAGCATCATGTCTTCGCCATCCTGTCGATTGGCCTCCAGATACTCTCTGGCCATGCTGCGCGCCACCTCCTCGTCCCCGAACAGGGTCAACCAGCTTATTCCCGGAACCTGAACCTCTGCTTGCCGGGGAGCCATTGCCTCTTGTGGCGGGCTGACCGCCGGTAGCCAGCGAGCCAGGGTCTGGCGAAGGGTTTCCAGGCTGTAGGGTTTGAACAGCATGTCGTTCATGCCGGCCTCCCGCATCTGCTGGCTGGCCTCCTCCGAGGTGTCGGCGGTGACCCCTATGATGGGCGCCTTGTCACCGGCCGCCCGCAGGGTGCGCGCCAGGGTATAACCATCCATCACCGGCATGTGGCAGTCGGTGAGCAGCAGGGAAAACGCCTGCCCCTGCCAGGCACGTAGCGCCTTCTCCCCATCATCCACCACCTCGGACTCGAGTCCCAGGATGGCGAGCTGGCGGGTCAGCAGCGCGCGGTTGACGGGATGATCGTCCGCCACCAGCACCCTGCCCCTGAGCCGCTCTCCCTGCGTCTGCATCGGCTGGCTCGGCCGCTCGCTCGACAGCTGGCGGCAGGTCTCCAGCAGCAGGTCCGGGTAGATGGGGGACTGGCCGATCCGCCACCAGGCGTCACTGCCCATGCGGCCACGCAATGCCTCATGGGGTGAGAGTACTATGCCCTTGAGGGAAGATTGCTGCAAATGCTGCAACCAGCCACTGCCAAGGGCCTGCTCCAGGCGGCTCTCCTGCGCCAGCAGGTAGCCCTCGAGGGGATGACGCCACTGATCGGCAGTCAAGGGGTGGAGTGTGGCGCCGAGCTGTTCCATTACAGATTGCAGCACCTCGTCCTCACCGAACCACCACCACCTCTGACCCGCCAGCGGCGGAGCATCCCACTGGCACTCGGCCAGGGGCATCGCGAAGGTCATCGTGGTGCCCACCCCCGCCTCGCTCTCCAGCACCAGACTCCCTCCCATCTTCAGGGTCAGCTGATGGCAGATGGCGAGCCCGAGCCCGGTGCCGCCGAAACGCCGGTTGATGTCTGACTCCACCTGCTTGAACGGGGTGAACAGATTGACCTGCTTCTCCCGGGCTATGCCGATCCCCGTATCCCGCACCTTCAATGTCAGCTGATGATCCTGATAGCCCACCTGGATGGCAATCTCCCCCGCCTCGGTGAACTTCACCGCGTTGCTCAGCAGATTGGAGATCACCTGACCCACGCGCACCGCGTCCATGCTGGCCTGATCCGGCACCTCAGGCCCCCACCCCAGCGTCACGTTGAGTCCCTTGCCATAGGCCAGGGCAGCATGACCCCGGATGACGTCGCAGATGACAGAGGTCAACCGGCAAGGATGGGGGTTGAGCTGCAACTGCCCCGCCTCCATCTTGGAGAAGTCCAGGATGTCGTTCACCAGGTAGAGCAGGTGATTGGTGGAGGTCGAGATGTTGCGCAGCATGTAGCGCTGATCGTCATCGAGGGAGCTCATTTGCAGCAGCTCCAGCATGCCGTGCATGCCGGAGATGGGGGTGCGCAACTCGTGGCTCATGGTGGCGAGGAACCGGCTGCGCACCTGGGTCGCATCCTCCGCCACCCGCCTGGTCTCACGCAGCTCTAGCTCCTGGCGCTTGAGCTTGGTGATGTCCTGCACCACGCCATTCAGGATGACGCCCTCGACCCCCTCCTGTCGCACGAAGTGGCCCCGGATCTGCAGGTAGCCCGCCTGTCCGTGGCGCTTGATCTCCACCTCGAGATCCAGCGGCTGCATGGTCAGGGCATGGCGCTCCACCGTGGTCACGAAGTCCTGCAGGGCTTGCCCCGTCAGCCCCAGAAGGGTGCCATCGGCCTCCTCGGATCCCAGCATCTCCTTGAGCCCCTGAGAGGTATAGAGGAAGCTGCCGTTGCCCGGCCCCAGCCAGTGATACTGATAGACCAGCCCCGGCATGCTGTCGGTGATCTGGGTCAGTCGGGTCTGCGCCTCCTGCGCCGCGGAACGCGCCTGCCTGAGCTCGGTGACGTCCGTCAGTACGGTCAGGATCCCGAGCCGCTTGCCGTCGGGGCCGACGAACAGCCGCTTGGTATAGATCATCTGATGCTCGACACCGTCGGCGAGCCGGATCTCGCCGCGGCCGTGGAACTCCTCGCCGCTCTCCCAGACCCTGGCATCCTCCTCGATCACCCTGGCCCGAATAGCCTCTGGCAGCCGGTTCTTGAGCAATCGCTCATAGGAGCCGTTCAGGTTCTCCCCACTGAGAAACATCTGCCGATAGGCCTGGTTGGTCATCGCGATTTCATAGCGCTCATTGGTCAGCACCACCTGGTTGGGCAGGGCATCCAGCATCATCTGGACAAACACCAACTGCTCTTCGAGCCGGCGCTCCGCCTCCCACCGCTGACTGATCTGGCGACGCAGGGTCCGGTTCCAGCCCACAAACAGCAGCAGGAAGAGCAGAAAGATCCCCACGCCCAGGGAGGACCAGAGCAGCACCTTGTGCGGATCCAGCCCCGTCTGTATGGTCAGGGAGAGCCACTTGTTCTCCAGGGCGATCAGCTCCGCCGGCGGTATGGAGAGCAGCACCTTGGTCAGGATCTGCTGCAACATGGGATCCTGCAGGTGGGCCGCCATGGCGATGGGAACCCGCAACTCGCTGCCGGAGAAGACCACCTGATAACGGTCGCTGAATCCCTTCTTCAACGACTGCTCCAGGGTGGTCATGCTCATCAGCACATAGTCCACCTTCTGCCGATCCAGGAGCGGCAGCAACTCGGGATCGCTTGCGACCGTCACGGCCTCGGCCCCCACCTCGCTGAGCAGGGATTTTTCCACCGATCCCCCCACCATGCCGACTCTGTGCCCCTTCAGCTCCCTGGGACCGGTCAGCTCCGCCATGCCTTGTCTTGCCACTATGACCCGGTTGAGAGAGGCATAGTTGGGCGTGAAGCGGGCAAACTGCTGCCGCTCCGCGGTCGGGGTCATGGCCGGGATGACGTCCAGCTTGCGTGCCTGAAACAGCTCGAGGGTCTGGGCCCAGCTCCTGGTCTGCACCAGGGTGAATTGCAGGCCGGCACGCTGCTTCATCATCGCCAGCAGATCGGCAACCAATCCCTTGAGCCGGCCCTTGTCATCTATCTCGCTCATCCCGGGCCAGTCCGGGGCGACCCCATACTTGAGCACAGGGTGTTGCTGCAGCCACGCCTGCTCCTGCTGGCTGAAGACGACCTCCTTGCTGCCCTTCACCAGCTCATAGTCAACTATGCCCCCCGCCTCCAGGATGCGGCGACGCTCGCCGGGAGAGATGTCATCCAGCGCCCGCTCGAGCAGCCCCTGCAGGGGCTCGTTGCCCGGCGCCACCGCCATGGCGAGGGAGGTATCCCTCATCCAGTCCACCGTGGTCACCGTCATGCCCGCCATGGCCTGCAGGCGGCTCAACATGGGCAGCTCGGCCAGATAGGCGTCCGCCTGCCCCTCCTTGAGCATGAAGATCGCCTCGTCCCGACTGTCCACCGTCACCAGCCTCGAGATGCCTAGGCGCAGCAGCTCATCGCAGGCACTGACACCGAAGACGCAGACCCAGCGCACCCCGTAGGCCTCCTCCAGGGAGAGGCTCTCCCGCCCTCCGGTCAGCAGGACGGCGCGGGGCAGCGCCATCAGCTCGGAGGTAAACAGCATCCGCAGCTTGCGGGTCGGGCTGGGGGCCACGCCGATCACCATGTCAATCTTGCCGTCCAGCAACGCCTGCTGGACCGCCGTATTGTTGGCATAGGTGCGATAACGCAACTCGAGGCCCAGGCTGCTGGCAATCTGCGAGGCAAAGGCATCCAGGGGGCCGGTGAAGTTACCCCGGCCATCGGTATAGACATAGGGAGGCCAGGCCGTCGCCGGCATGCCGACCACCAGCTCCCCATGGGTGGCAAGCCAGTGCTGCCCGGATGGCGCCAAGGTGCTCCTTTCCAGCAGCGTCTCGACCGCCGTCGCCCCCTGGCTACAGCAAGCCAGCCAGCACAACAGGATGAGGCGATAGCAGCGGCAAAACATAGTTGACTCCCGTATGGATAGGAGGGGGATCATAATGTGTCTCGCTAAATGTGCGATAACTAAATTGAGAGAATGCTCATCAGGAAAGAGAAATGGCAGGCCCAGGCCTGCCATTTAATCGCAAGAAGATTGCAAGAAGGGGCCAGGCCCCTTCTTGTCAGGTTATTCGATTCCCGAGTCGGAAACCGGTTTGAAACTCCCGCTCACGGAGGTGGGCGACCTGCACATTGTGCCCTTCCAGCCCGATGTCTTTGAGCAGGGCGGGAGAGATATGCAGATAGCTGACGCGACGTTCCAGCCGGGTGATCCGTTTTTGAACCAGGGATTCGACAGTGCGCAGCAGGGCGAGTTCGATAGACATAATATTCTCCAGTTGAACGTGCGGTTCTCCCGGAGAGAGGAGATCACCCTGCGGGACAACCGCGGGTGATGAAAAAACAGGTGTTACCTGTTCCCTCCACGCGGTAAATAAAGAGCACGAGTCTTCGCGCTGCCATTGCAGCGATCGAACGCAACGTTGAACATGGAATGTTGCATGATCGTCTCCTTACCGTGTGAAAGTTGAACAAGTTGCCACAGTCTAAAAAAAACACCGAATTTTACGCAATATCTCCCCCACCCATATGGGTGGAATACGGCCATAGCCGGCCCCGGTCAAATCCCGGACAACAGCCGGAACTCCTCCAGCGCATAGGTATCCGTCATGCCGCTGACGTAGTCGAGCAGCAGCCGCACCCTGTAGTACCACTCCTGCTCGGCACCCTTGTCAAAGCGCGGATCCCGGCTGGCCACCGCCAGCCGGTAGGCCTTGAGGTGGCGGGCCGACAACCGGTGGAACAGCCGCCGGGCGAAGAAGAGCTCGCTCCCGCCATTGCCCGCCAGCAGCCGCTCGAACTGGGCGGCGGGGAGCGCCAGCAGGCAGGCGTAGGTGGAGAGCACCCCGCGCAGGGCGGCATAGCCCTCCAGCTCCAATGCCTCGACCTCGGGGCGCATGAAGACCTGCTCGCGGGCCACTCGCTTGAGCACATCCAGCACCCGGGCCGCCGGCGCCTGACCGTGCAGCAGCGCCCTGGGGTAGGCACCGCTCAGTATGGCCTCGTGATCGCTCACATAGGTGTGGGCCGCGAGCGCCACCAGATCCCGGGTCAGGTGCTGGCGAAAATGGGGGAAGAAGCCCCGACCGGAGGCCAGCGCCTCCTCGAGCAGGGTGGCCATGTAGTCCCCCCCATCGGCACTGCGCAGCGCCGCCAGCAGCTCCCCCTGGGTGAGGATGCGCCTGTCCACCGCGTCCTCCAGATCGGCGATGCAGTAGGAGATGTCGTCCGCCGCCTCCATGATGTAGACCAGCGGATGCCGGCATCCCGGCGCCAGCCCCAGACTCTGGCCGAGGGCGCGGTAGAGGGGCTGCTCGCTGAAGAAGATGCCGCGTTTGCTGGTCCAGCCATGGTGCTGGCCATAGCCCTGGGGACTGTGCAGCAGGGGCTGCTGCGGGTATTTGCACAGGGCCGCCAGCTGGCCCAGGGTGAGGTTCATCTCGTGCAGGCTGTGCACCAGCCGCAGGCTCTGGGCATTGCCGTCAAACACCAGCAGGTCCTGGCGCAACTCGGCCCACTGCGGGCTCGGCAGCTGATCATGGGCGCTGGCGAACAGCTCATCCAGCGACTGTGCCAGCCACTGGCTCATCACCTGCTCGCCGAAGTGGCCGAACGGCGGGTTGCCGACGTCGTGCAGCAGACAGGCCATCTCCACCAGGTTGATGAAGGCCCCTTCGCAGACGGTGCCCGCCGGCAGGGCCGCGAGGATGCGCCTGCTGATCTGGCGACCCGTCTCCTGCACTTCCAGCGAGTGGGTGAGACGGCTGCGCACCGAGGCCTTCACATCCAGCGGGAAGACCTGGGTCTTTTGCTGCAGGCGGCGCACCGGCGCCGCCTGCACTATGCGGGCGCGATCCTGCTCGGTCGCCTCCAGCAGCTCCTCGCTGCCCCAGGGGTGAATGCGCGCCGGGGTAATCAGACTGTCATACATGGTGCGGCTCCTTGCCTGTGGCGTCCGTCAGGTTCACGACAACAACCAGCGCCGCAAGCGGGCGATGTCGCCGGGATATTCACGGCGCAGTGTCTCAATCCAGTCCTCCACGTTCTCCCACCAGGCGGGGTGATCCGGGCTCTGGATCAGCTGGGCCGTCTGCTGCAGGCGGCGCAGGCCGATGGAACCCGCCGCCCCTTTTATCTTGTGCGCCTCCTCCACCACGCCGGCCTGATCCCTGGCAATCATGTTGGAGTCCAGCACCGCCATGTAGTCCGGCATCATCTTCTCGAACAGATCCACGCTGGAGAGCAGCACCGGCTTGCCGACCGTGCTGGCGTAATCGGTGAGGAAGGGCAGGTCCAGCAGCGCATCCTGGTTGCCCGCGTCCGCTTGATCAAAGGCCTCGTCGTCCGCCAGATCCGCGAACAGGTGGCCTATCACCTCCCGCACCGCCTTGGAGCCGAGCGGCTTGTTGATCACATCCTGCATGCCGTGATCCCGATAGTACTGGCGATCGCCGGTGGCGTTGGCGGTGAGCGCCACCATGGGGGGCAGGCTGTCGCCGTAACGGGCCAGCAGCTGGGCCGCCACGTCGAAGCCGGTCATGTCCGGCAGCTGGATGTCCAGCAGGATGAGGTCGAAGTCATCCGGGTTGGCCATGGCCAGCGCCTGGGTACCGTCCCGCGCCACCTTGACCTCGTGACCCAGCTTGCCCAGCAGGGCGCAGGCGACGGTGACGTTGAGCTCCACATCCTCCACCAGCAGGATATCCAGGGAGGGCATCTCGGGCTCCTGCGGGGTCGCCTGCGGCTCGACACAATCCACCTCCAGTTCGGCGGTGAAGCAGGAGCCTTCGCCAGGATCGCTGTCCACATAGAGCTGACCGCCCATGGACTGCACCAGCTGGCGGGAGACGGCGAGACCGATGCCGGTGCCGGTGGCGTGCTTCTTGCCCTGCACCTGGTAGTACATGGCGAAGATCTTCTCCTGCTGGGCGCGCGGGATGCCGACCCCGGTATCTTCCACCTCGAAGTGCAGCGCCAGCTTGCCCGGCGCCTCGGCGGCGTGGGCGAGGCAGCGCACCGTCACGCCGCCCTCGTCGGTGAATTTGACCGCATTGCCCACCAGGTTCCACAGCACCTGGCGCAGCCGGGTGCCGTCCGCCATCACGAACTGCGGCATGTCCCCATCCCGATCGAAGTGCAGGTAGAGCCCCTTCTGCTCCGCCTGGATGCGCGACAGCATCTCCAGCTCGTCGAGGAAGGCGGGCAGATCCATGGGGGCAGGCGCTATCTCGAGGCGGCGACGATCGAGTTTGTCGAGATCGATGATGTCATTGAAGATGTTGCCGAGCGTCACCGCGCTCAGATGGATGGTCTTGAGCTGCTGCTGCCGCTTGGCATCCAGCGGCGTGTCCATCAGCATGCGGCTCAGGCCCACGATGCCGTTGAGCGGGGTGCGCAGCTCGTGGCTGATGGTGGAGATGAAGGTGGTCTTGTCCCGGCTCGCCTTCTCCAGCTTGTCCTGATACTGCTTGCGCTCTGTGATGTCGCGGCCAAAGCCGAGCAGACCGAGCCGCTTGCCGAAACGGTCGAAGAAGGGCACCTTGCGCAGCTCGAAGTAGGCCTTGCGGCCATCGGGGTACTCCAGCCACTGCTCGTAGGTGAGGGGCTCGTTGCTGGCGAAGACCTGCTTGTCGGTCTCCACCACCTTGTTGGCGATCTCCTGCTTGTAGACATCGAACGGGGTCAGGCCGATGAGCTCGGCCTCCACCTTGCCGGTGAGCTCCTCCATGGCACGGTTGCAGCCGGAGAACTGCTCGTCTTCGTTGCGGTAGTAGACCAGATCCGGGGAGCAGTCGATGAAGGAGCGCAACAGGGCGGTACGCTCCCCCAGGTGCAGCTGGGCCTTCTCCCGCTGGAACACCTCGTTCTCCAGATCCTCTATGGCTTGCTGGCGCAGGGTCTCGGCCCGGTTGGTCTCGGCTATCTGGGCATTGAGGCGGCTGATGTTCTCCTGCAGCTGGCTGTTGAGCTCAAGATCGCGCTCGCGCATGTCTTGCAGCTTGCGCACCATGCGAGTCAGCCGCTGGCGGGAATCCTCCAGCTGATCCACCACTATGGAGAGGAAATAGACGGCCCAGGGGGTCACCAGCAGGCCGAAGAAGACAGAGCGCACCAGGTCGACAATATCCACAGTGCCGCGCAGAAACAGGGTCACCCCCATCTGGATGGAGACCGCCAGCACTATGATGGCGGTCGCCAGGAACATGCTGAAGCGCACCAGTCCCAGCTTGGTCATCAGGTCGACATAGTATTGCGCCCAGGATTTGATTTGCTTCATCTCGTTGTTTTCTCCCCGTTATTGCGCAAACAGAATACCAGCACGGCGCCCTGAACTCTTGCCCCTTGCACCTTAAATTATTGATTAACGTCACACTCCGACTGGGGTAGCATGCCTGCCATGAGTCAGTCAGCTCCGGTTCAGCAAAGGATCCCGAGCCGCACTGCCACCCTTGTCATCCCTTGTGTCAGGAGCACACCTCATGCGCAATCATGTTCTGTTGAGTCTTGGTCTGTTGGTCGCCACTGCCGCCCACGCCGATCTTGGCGAGATCCCCAGAGAGTCTGGCTGGTCCGGCTTCCTGCTGGGCGGGGTCAACGTCGTCAGCTACAAATCCAGCTTCTATGCCGGTGATGACAGCAACAGCCGCATCCATGATCTCGGCTCGCCCGACAGCGAGAGCGGCCTGACCCCCCTCATCAACGCCGACATTCGCTACACCTTCGCCGACACCCGCACCCAGGTGTTCCTCGGCAACCTGATCCAGGATGCGGTGCGCTTCGACTTCACCCAGCAGCTGGGCCTGCGCCAGGAGATGGGCGACAAGGGCATAGTCGCCACCTCCCTGGTGTTCAACGCCATGCCGGTGGAGCTGTGGAGCGATCCCTTCGCCACCAGGGTAGATCGCAGTGCCACCGACGTGAAGTCGAAAGGGGTGCGCTTTGCCTGGGACAAGATCTGGGGCAGCCAGTTCTACGGCACACTCACCAGCCGGGAGGTGGATCTGGACGAGGAGCGCAGCGGTCGGCAGTATGACCAGGCCCATGGCACCCAGTATGCCGCCATGCTGAGTCGCAACGGCAAGGTGCACGACATGGCGCTCTCCTACCAGTTCCACTTCGGCGGCAACCAGTTGCTGGAGCCGGCGATCCTCTACAAGCAGGCCAGGCTCGACGGCAGCGCCGAGAGCTTCGACAACACTGGGGTGCAGCTGACTTACGCCAAGCGGGGCCCGCAATGGTCCATCGTCAGCAACCTCTATGCCGGCAAGCGCAAGTATGACGAGGCGAATCCCCTGTTCGGCCGGCGTGCCGATGCAGACGAGTTCGCCATCAACGGCACCTTCTTCTGGCACAACCTGTTCGGGGTCAAGGCCCTGGCCGCGACCTTCACCGCCGCCTACTCCGGCGCCGACTCCGACATCGACTTCTACGATACCCAGGCCACCCGCTTCAGCACCGGCCTGCTCTACAACTTCTAAGCCGAGCCCTGCCGAAAACAGCGAGGCCACCCCAGGGGTGGCCTCGTTTTTTTCGCTTACTGACAGCCTTAGATACCGAGGGAGTCCAGCAGATCGTCGTGCTCGTTGCTCGCCGGGGCGACCGCCTGCGCCGGCTTGGTCGCCGCCAGCTTGGCCTGGGCGATCAGCTCGTCCGGATCGACCTCCTCCTGCACCCCGCCGTCGTGGATCCGGATAAACTCTGTCCTGTCCATGGCCAGCTCCAGATAGAAGATGTTGTTGCTGGCGGTGAAGAAGGTGACCCTGCGAGTCTCGGGGTTGTCGAGGTTGGTGTCCACGCTCAGCATCACCTGCTTGTTGAGGGCCAGCATCTTGGGCTGGTTCTGGGTGATGTGGGTCTGCAACTCGCGCCCCACCTTGCCGGTGAAGCTGCCGACGATCTGGTTCATCAGCTCGCCCATCACATTGCTCACCTCGTCCGAGGTGTGGGAGATGGCGAGATCCTCCTTGGAGAGACCCATGCTGAGCATGTAGCTCTCATACAGCTCCATGGCGGCGGCGGCGGAGAAGTTGATCACCACCAGCCCGGAGAAGCCGCCGTCGAACAGCACGAAGCAGCCGATGTCCGGCTTGAGGCAGGTCTTGCTGATCCGTTGCACCATGCCGGAGAAGCGCACCTGGGTCTGGGTCGCCGCACTCAATACGCTCGTCACCGAATTGCACAGGCTCAGCAGCACGTCCTCTGTGGTCAATACGGCATCATCCTCGGATCTTGTCACTATCATGGAACCTTCCTGCTGATCGAAAAAATAGGCTTGTCTGTCTCACCGCCCATGTCATCACGCGCGCGTTCGATACGCTAACAGATTGCGTGATCCCGGTGTTGAAACCGCGAGCCGCCTCTCACTTGACCGTATTGTCAGTCAGAAACGGGTGAAATCCACTCAGGGCGGCCAACCGGGCTCGCCAGTTATCGGCCTGTTGTCGCAAATCTTGCGCCTGATAGGGAAGCGCGGGGTGTGCTCCCCAGATGGGGCCAGGCCAGGCGGCATCCGAACTGAAGCGGGCGACATGGTGCAGGTGCAGCTGGGGCACCAGGTTGCCGAGCGCCGCCACGTTGATCTTGTCCGGATTGAGCTCGTGCTCCATCAGGGTGGCGACGGCGCAGGACTCCTGCATCAGCTGTTGCTGCTGCGCGGGGGCCAGATGGTGGATTTCCCGCAGCCCGGCGACCCTGGGCACCAGGATGAGCCAGGGATACTGGCTGTCTTTGGCCAGCAGCACGCGGCAAAGGGGGAGATCCCCGAGTATCTGGGTATCCGCCTGCAGGCGGGGATGCAATTCAAACATGGGGGCCTCGCTGGTCAACATGGGCACGTCAGGAGATGAGTGTGCCCACGTTACTGCAACGGGGGGCAAACTTAAAGCCGGGGCACGGCCCAACCGATGAAGCGCTTGCGAAGTTCAGGATCTGCCTGCAGGAAGAGTTGCTGCAACTGCCCCTCCAGCTCGCTGGCAGGGACTGAAGGTGCCTGGGCCGCCGTCACCGCTGCCGTGGTCGCCACGGCGCCGGTCGCCAGCACCGCCTTGCCCGTGCCGCGATTGTATTCCATCAGCCTGGCGTGCCAGTCCATGCCGATCTGCATGCCGCTGACCACCAGGGCCTCCTGCTGCACCTGCAGGGGCTTGTCCCCCGCCAGCAGGCTCACGACCGGCGCCTTGGCGTAGCGCTCCATGGCTTTCTCGTCGGCGGGCACGGCTGCCTGCAGGCGCACCGATTGGCCGCTGGCCTCATAGCGGATCACCTGGGGCTCGGAGCGGATCTGGCGATCGTTGTCGCTGCTGTTGCGACTCGGGATCACCCCCTCGTAGCGCACCAGCAACTGCTGCGCTCCGTCGGCCAGCACCGCATGCCGCTCGTCCTGCACCTTGCCGTCGCTCACCGCCAGGATCTGGAAATCCCCGGGCACCTCGACCCTGACCTCGGCCTGCACCGAGCAGACACACGACAAGCCGGCACACAGCAACATGACCCCAACCCAACTCTGATGACCCTTCATTCCCTGCCTCTCTCTGCTCGCTATGATGGGCGCAGGCTAGCAGCCGAAGATGACAGAAAAATAACGGGCTCAGAGCAGGTAGTGGGGCCGCTCGGCAAACCACTGGGCCAGCACCTGCTTGAACAGCCGGATCTTGCGCGGCACCCGGCGCTGCTGGGCATGCAGCACATGCAGCGGGTGCAGGCCGGTCTGCCAGTCCGTCAGCACGGCCACCAGCTCGCCCCTGGCCAGACTCGTCTCCACCAGCATCAGCGGGCACTTGGCAAACCCCATGCCCGAGCGGGCCAGCTGCAGCACCGTGCTGTAGTGGTTGGCCCGCACCTTGCCCTGCACCAGGATGTGGGCCTCCTCCCCTGCCTTGCGAAAATGCCACTGCTCCCAGGCCGGGTTGTGCCCCTGGAGCAGGCAGGGGCGCCCTCCCAGCTCATAAGGGGTGGTGGGGAGCCCCTCCCGGGCCAGCAGGGTCGGGCTCGCCACCACCACGTCTTTCAACTGCCCGAGGGGCAGCGCCACCAGGTTGTCCGGCACCTCGCTCATGGCGCGCAGGGCGATGTCATTCTCCCCCTGGCTCATGTCGATCATGGCGTTGGTGAAGTTGAGCTCCACCTCGACCCCAGGGCAGAGCTCGGCGAAGCGCGCCAGCAGCTCGCTCACCATGCGATCTCCCGTGCTGACCGGACAGGTGAAGCGCAGGCGACCGCTGTCCTCCTCGGTCAGGGCGCGGATGTCCTGCTCCGCCTGACGGGCCAGGGCGGCTATCTGGCCCGCCTGCACATAGAGGGTCCTGCCCGCCTCGGTCAGGCTGAGGCGGCGGGTGGTGCGCTGCAACAGTTGCGCATTGAGGGCGGATTCGAGGGCGCTGACGTGGCGGCTCAGCATCCCCTTGCTCACCCCCAATGCATCGGCGGCGGCGGAGAAACTGCCGCGCTGCACCACCTCGTAGAAACTGCTCAGATGGGCGATGTCCATCCATTAGCTCCAATATGGAAACAATGAGTTTATGTTAAGCGCTTTTTCTCCCTTTTCATCCAGTTATCATCAACACATCCCCATCAGGAGTGACCAAGATGAAAATTGTGATTGTGGGTGCCTCCGGCACCATAGGTTCCGCCGTCAGCGAGTTGCTTGCCAGAGACCACCAGGTGATCCGGGTCGGCCACAGCCGGGGAGACGCCACCGTTGACATGACGGATGGCGCCTCCATCGCCGCCCTGTTTGCGGGTATAGGCCGGTTCGATGCCCTGGTGGTCGCCAGCGGCAGCGTGGCCTTCAACGCCCTGACCGAGATGACGGACGAGCAGTGGCAGCTGGGGCTCCAGAGCAAGCTGATGGGGCAGATCAACCTGACCCGGGCCGCCATTCCCTATCTGAATGACAAGGGCTCCATCACCCTCATCAGCGGCATACTGAGCGAGGAGCCCATCCACTGGGGGGTCAGTGCAACCACCATCAACGGCGCCATAGAGCACTTCGTGAAGGGGGCTGCCTGCGAACTGCCGAGGGGCCTGCGCATCAACGTGGTGAGCCCGACAGTGCTGGAGGAGTCCATGGGCAAATACGCCGACTTCTTCCCGGGCTTCGTGCCCGTGCCCGCCGCCCGGGTGGCCCAGGCCTACAAGAAGTCGGTGCTGGGGGTGCAGAGCGGCCAGATCTTCCGGGTCAATGGCTGAGGCCACCCTCCCTCACTGCCAGACGCCAATAAAAACGGGCCCCGTCATGGGGCCCGTCTGTTTGTCGGCTTGCGGCCTTCACCGCCGGCAAACGTTTGTGCGCCGGTGGCAAAAAAAGGCGGTCAGCCTCAGTCGATCAGACCGTATTGCTCGCGCAGTACCTCGATGATCTCCTGCTTGGGATTGGCGCTGCGCACCAGCTTGTGACCGATGACCTTCTCGGCGATCCCCACGTAGGTATGGGAGATGTCCATCATCACCTCGGTGGGCAACTTGTTGTCCCGGGCCAGGGCGAAGCGTTCCGGCATGCGGTTCTTATTGAGCAGAATGTCCGGATCCGGGAAGTGGTTCAGCAGCCACTGGCGGAAGCCCTCCTTGGACTTCTCGACGATCTCGCCATTGCGCAAGGCGGCGCCGTCCCAGATGCGGGAGCTGTCGGGGGTACCCACTTCGTCCATGTAGATGAGCTTCTCGCGACCGGCGGCATCGGTCACGTAACCGAACTCGAACTTGGTGTCGACGAAGATCTGATCGAGCGCGGCCAGAGCCTCGCTGATGACATTGAAGCCCTCTTTGAGCAGCGTCTCGTAGCTGCTTATGTCCGCCGGGGAGCGGAAGCCGAAGGCCTGATGGTGGCGCTCTATGTCGGCACGGGAGACGTTGACGTCATCCGCTTCCGGCACGCCATCCAACCCCTTGAGGATCCCCTTGGTAGACGGGGTGATGAGGATCTCGGGCAGCTTCTGATCCTTCTTCAGCCCTTCCGGTAACGTGATGCCGCAGAACTCGCGCTCGCCGTCCTTGTAGGCACGCCACATGGAGCCGGTGATGTACTGGCGGGCGATGGCCTCGATCATCACGGGGCGGGCCTTTTGCACTATCCAGACGAAGGGGTGCGGTATGTCCAGGATGTGGCTGTCCGCCAATCCCTTCTCCTTGAACAGCTTGAACCAGTGGCTGGAGATGGCATTGAGTGCAGCCCCCTTGCCCGGCACGCCGTTCAAGCCATCCACACCCTGCCAGATGCAGTCGAAGGCGGAGATGCGGTCGCTGATCACCATGAGGGCGAGGGGCGTATCCGCAGGCACATCATAGCCTTTCTCTCTTATGAGCCGGGCACTGTCTGCGGGGGTCAACCAGTAGACGCTGCGCACTTTGCCGGAATGGACAGGTTTATCGGTACGGATCGGCAAATCGTCATTCACCGCCAATACTTGATCTGCAAGACTCATGGCTAATAACACTTCCTGTTGTGGGACTGACAAGACAGGGGCATCAGGCTCCTGCCTACGAGGGATTCATTCAGCTAAGCAGCACATAACAAAACAGGGGCACCAGGCCCCTGTTTCTATTCTGCTTTCGCAGCCTGATCGGCCACGCCTTTGGCAAAGGCCTCGGACAGGCTGATATACATCTGGGAGATGACACCGGATGCGACCGGCTTCTTGTCCTTGTCGAACAGGGTGATGGAGGTCTTGCCTCCGGCCATCTCGCCCAGCTGGAAGCGGTACTGCTCTTCCTCCAGCTTGAACGGCTCGGCCCCCTTGGCCTGCCAGAACTCGGCATTGGGCTCGTCATACTCGACGTCGATCCAGCCCAGGGACTGCTGGGTATCCTTGATGGTGAAACCGTAGCCCGGCAGCACCTGATTGAGGCGGCGCCAGACCTGCTCGAAGGAACCATCGGCAATCCAGGCACTCAGCTCGTTGTTGTCCAGACCCAGCTCCAGACCCATGCCATCGTTGGACTTGTGCTGTTCGCGGGCCTTGAGCTGCTTGTCGTAGTAGAGGGAGAACTGGTTCAGTGCCCGGGTCGCGTAGCGCTGGGCATCGGCCGGGGTCAGCACTGTGCTGGTCTCGCCGTCTATGGTCTCTTCATGCTCCAGCACCCGCACCGACATGTTGACGGCGTGACGCTGCACATCGTTGCGCAGGGTGAACTGGTAGCGTTGACGGATGCGGAAGTCGTCGTCCTCCTCCGCCCAGCCATCGAGGGCGGCGGAGTTGTCAAACCAGCCGGTCTGCAACACGCCGGCCTGCTGATCCAGCTTCTCGGTGGTGACCTTGTGCTGGGCCAGGAAGTTCATCAGGAAGGCCCAGGTATCGTGCTCCACGCTCTGGCTGGTGCTCAGGGCATAGAAGGCCAGGGTAGGTTCGCTGGCCTTGGTCACCACCTGGCTGCCAGGGACCACTGTCAGCAGCTGGGCTGGCGGACGCACGTCCACCTTGGCGCCGATGGCACCTTCACGGCTGCTCTCCGGCAGGGCCGGAATGTCGAAATTACTGTTAAAGGCGGGGGTACTCAACCCGGCGGGCACGAGGAAGGCGCGACCTTCGAGGCGGCTCTCTTCATACTCGAAGCCACGGTTGGCCATCTTGCGATCCTGGGGTGAGCTACAGGCTGCCAACACGGCAACAGTCGCGACACTCAGCACCAGGCGCACTGCATTTCCCTTTCCATTTGCTTTAAACACTCGCCATCAACTCCGCAGTCGTCAGTGCTCGCGCCATCGCCTGTTCCCCCTCGAGGGTGAGGTCGGTCAGTGGCAGGCGCAAGGTCGCCGTCGCCATCAATCCCAGGCGGGCACAGGCCCACTTCACCGGGATGGGACTCGGTTCGCAGAACAGAGTCTGATGCAACGGCATCAATCGATTGTTGATGTCATGAGCCTGCCCGGCATCACCGGCCAGCGCAGCACGACACATGTCGGCCATCTGGGGCGCCGCAATATTGGTGGTGACCGAAATGACGCCATCGCCCCCTTGCAGCATAAAATCACATCCGCTGGCATCATCGCCACTATAAAGCGCGAAATCCGGCCCGCACAACTCACGCAGCAGCGGGGTGCGGCTCAAATCACCCGTCGCCTCTTTCAAACCGATGATGCCGGGAACCTTGGCCAGACGCGCCACGGTTTCCGGTTTGAGATCGCAACAGGTGCGACCGGGCACATTATAGAGAATTTGAGGCAGACCACTAGCCTCGGCGATCGCACAATAGTGACGATAGAGACCTTCCTGGGTGGGTTTGTTGTAATAAGGGGTCACCGAGAGGCCCGCCACCACGCCGGTCTGGGCGAAACGCCGGGAGAGCGCGATGGCATGGGCTGTGCTGTTGGAGCCGCAGCCCGCGATGACCGGGATGCGGCCGGCGGCGAACTCGACGGTCTTTTCCACGACGGCGATATGTTCCGACTCGCTCAGGGTGACCGACTCTCCCGTGGTGCCCACCGCGACTATGGCACTGGTGCCGGCACCGACATGATACTCCACCAGGGCAGCCAGACTGGTCCAATCGATCTCACCCGAGGCCAGCATGGGGGTAACGAGCGCAACAATACTACCGCGTAACATGGATATTTCTCCCGATTTTCAGGGGCGTAATGGTAAAGCTGCCCCCTTTGAAAAACAAGGGAGGCAGGGGACAAGCCGTGTTACCATCCGCCACAAAACGTATGGATGCACGAGGGCAGGAGAGAGCCCGGAGCAGGGCGTCATGCCCGTCAGGCGCTCGCTCTCACCGCATTCGCAATAAATGGACGAGAGACGATTTATGACTCACTACCTGGTCGTAACGGCCATCGGCACGGACAGGCCTGGCATCGTCAATGAGGTTACCCGTCACGTCAGTGGCTGCGGTTGCAACATTGTCGACAGCCGTCTTGGCATCTTCGGCAACGAATTCACTTTCATCATGCTGTTGTCCGGTGACTGGAACAGCCTGATGCAGCTTGAGATAAGCCTCCCCCTGCGCAGCCAGGAGTGGGATCTCATCACCATGATGAAGCGCACCGAGCGCCATCACTCCCTGCAATATGACATCAGCGCCAGCGCCGAGGTGCTGATCCGGGATCAGCCGGGCATCGTAAGCCAGTGCACCCAGTTCTTCAGCGATCACGGCTGGGATATCCAGGCCATGCAGACCGTCACCCTCGAGCAGCAACCCTTCAATCTGCTCAAGGCCAATTTCCAGCTCAATCAGGCCAAGCAGGGGGAGGCGGCGGACTCGAAGACGGCCTTCGCCGATTTCTGTCGTGAACTGGGTGCCGAGTCATTCGAGTTCATCGTCAATCACAAATACGCCTGACGGCGTTTATCCGAGGAGACCCCATGCAACCACTACAAGTTGGTACTCAGGCCCCCGATTTTTCCCTCTCCGATCAGGATGGTCAGCAGGTCAGCCTGTCCTCCCTGCGGGGCAAGAAGGTGCTCATCTATTTCTATCCCAAGGCGATGACCCCGGGCTGCACCACCCAGGCCTGCGGCCTGCGCGACGTCAATACCGAGCTGGCCGCCCTCAACGTGGTGGTGCTCGGCATCAGCCCGGACCCGGCCAAGCGCCTGAAGAAATTCGAGGAGCGCGACAACCTGAACTTCCGGCTGCTGGCCGATGAGGATCACGCCGTGGCCGATGCCTTTGGCGTCTGGGGCCCGAAGAAGTTCATGGGTAAGGAGTACGACGGCATTCATCGGCTGAGCTTCCTCATCGATGAGGAGGGCAAGGTGGCCCATCGCTTCGACAAGTTCAAGACCAGCGATCACCATCAGGTGGTGCTCGACCTCGTCAGGGGCTGACCTACACAAATTCAGACACGACAACAGGGCCTGCAGATGCAGGCCCTGTTCATTTACCCCCTGTTCTGCCGCGCAAGAGCCGGGAATCTCCTGCCAAAAGCAGCGCCCCTGTTGCCCCTCCTCCCCGTTTTTCTCGCCAACCTCCCCTATCAGATCAAAAAATTCATCCTGGATATGGGTTAACGTGACCCCAGATTCATTTTCCAGCGAGACAGCCCATGAACATGAGCCATACCGAACGCCTGATCCTGAGCAATCAGTACGAGATCCTGGCCAAACTCAATCCGGAGAAGGCGGCGTTTTACCAGCGGGCCAGCACCATAGTCGAGCGTGGCTACTGCCTGCAGATCCTCGAGCTGGAGAAGAGCTTCGGCCACCTGGATCTCGCCACCTGCCAGGAGGTGCTGGACACTTTGGAGCTGCACCATGCGCTGGCCATCTCCTGGGGCAACCTCGACGCCGGTAACCGGGCCGAGGTGAACGAGAGTCGCCTGGCCTTCAACGGCTACAGCCGCAGCCAGGAGCGGGAACTGGCGGATTATGTCTGCTTCCTGCTGGAGGTGGACAAGCGCTTCCCCGAGCTGCCCTGCCCCTGTGACGAGCTCTCCAGCGACATCGCCATGCGCGACAAGTACCAGCGCATGCTGGCGGCCTGGCGTCAGTGCCCCCGTCAGTACAAGCTCTCCATTCAGGAGATCAGCAAGGTACTGGCCGCCTGAATGTGAAAAAGGCGCCTGGTGGCGCCTTTGCTCCCCTGCCGGGGCTATTCGTAGAGGAAGGATTTGTCCAGCTGCTTGAAGGCGGCGTTGAGGGTGTCGGCCAGCTCCTCGTAACGGGGTCGGGCCACCAGCTGACGATGACCACCCTGCTCGTTCATCTTGCCGTTGATCTCCCTGTACCAGTTGGCGAGGGAGGGGGGAAGACGGGTATCGGCACGCTGGCCGAGCCAGTAATAGCCTTGCAGCGGCAGACTGAGCAGGAACAACACTGAGGCCATGACGGAGGGCCAGTAATGCAGCTCGCCGAACTGGAACTGCAGCATGACGCTGAGCACGGCGAGCGCCGGGATGACCCTGAGGGCGAACTCGGTGGCCTTGATCACCCGATTCTCCGGGAACATGGAATTAAGCTCGGGACGGCGCGGCCAAAGAGTCATATAATGACGGCCTTGCTGTAATTTAGTTCCAAAAATGTTCATGCTCATACTACCTCCGAGCTCTTTTTGAACGTATTAACGGCAAAACCTCGACAATATTTGAGAGGCAATAACAAAGGTTGAGGATGACTTTGTTATTTTTCAACAATCAGGTTATCCTTTGTACGCCCAATTTTTACGCCAGTGGTTTGCTGCTGGCCTGTCAGGGACGTCAGAATTCCGGGTCTTGTATCACTATACAAGGGGCAAGCAACAGATTGCCAACCCTCATAAGGATAAGTTGATAGTTTTTGGGCGCACCGCGTCCGGCGCATCCTCCAAACCCAACCCAATCTGCGATAGGATTTATTCATGAGTAAGCTGGTTCTTGTTCTTAACTGTGGCAGCTCGTCCCTGAAGTTTGCTGTCATTGACGCAACCACCGGTGATGATCTGCTGTCCGGCCTGGCCGAGTGCTTCAACCTCGACGACGCCCGCATCAAGTGGAAGCTCAACGGCGAAAAGGGCAGTGCCGATCTGGGTGCCGGTGCCGCTCACCAGGAAGCACTGGACTACATCGTCCACAAGATCCTGCCGCTCAACCCTGAACTGTCCAAGAACCTGATTGCCATCGGCCACCGCGTGGTACACGGCGGCGAGCAATTCACTTCTTCCGTGCGGATCTGCAAAGACGTGATCGCCGGTATCGAAGCCGCCATTCCTTACGCGCCGCTGCACAACCCGGCTCACCTGATCGGCATCCGTGCCGCCCTCAAGGTCTTCCCTGAGCTGGCCGAGAAGAACGTCGCCGTGTTCGACACCGCCTTCCACCAGACCATGCCGGAAGAGGCCTTCCTGTACGCCCTGCCGTACAAGCTCTACAAAGAGAACGGCATCCGTCGCTACGGCGCCCACGGCACCAGCCACTACTACATCAGCCTGGAAGCCGCCAAGCAGCTGAACAAGCCGGTCGAAGAGCTGAACATCATCAACTGCCACCTGGGCAACGGCGGCTCCGTCTGCGCCATCAAGAACGGCAAGTCCGTCGACACCTCCATGGGTCTGACCCCGCTGGAAGGCCTGGTGATGGGTACCCGTTCCGGTGACATCGATCCGGCCATCATCTTCTTCCTGCACGACAAGCTGGGCATGAGCGTCGCCGAGATCAACACCATGCTGACCAAGGAATCCGGCCTGCAGGGTCTGACCGAAGTCACCTCCGACTGCCGTTTCGTTGAAGACAACTACGACAGCAAGGAAGAAGCCAAGCGCGCCATGGACGTGTACTGCTACCGTCTGGCCAAGTACATCGGTGCCTACGCCGCCGCCATGGACGGTCGTCTGGATGCCGTGGTCTTCACCGGCGGCATCGGCGAGAACTCCGCCCCGATCCGTGAGATCACCCTGAACAAGCTGGGCCTGCTGGGCTTTGACGTCGACCACGACGCCAACCTGAAGGCGCGCTTCGGCAAGGGTGGCGAGATCACCAAGGCTGGCTCCACCAAGGCCCTGGTTATCCCGACCAACGAAGAGTGGGTCATCGCCCACGACGCGCTGGAACTGGTCGGCGCATAAATTAGCTGTAGAGCAAGGCCGCCCCAGGGCGGCCTTTTCCTGATCCCAAAAATGAACAAGGGGTAATAAGTGGCACGCACTATTATGCTCATCCCGGTCGGCACTGGTGTCGGCGTAACTTCCGTGAGCCTTGGCGTCGTTCGCGCCATGGAACGTCACGGTGTCAATGTCAGCTTCTTCAAACCGGTCGCCCAGCCGCGTCCGGGTGAAACCGGTACCGAGCGCTCCACCGCCGTGATCCGCGCAGCCGCCAACATCAACCCGCCAGAGCCGTTCGCCCTCTCCTACGCCGAGAACATGATCACCTCCAGCAACACCGACATCCTGCTGGAAGAGATAGTGGCTCGCTTCGAAGAGCACGTGAAGACCAGCGGTGCCGAAGTGGTGGTAATCGAAGGCTTGGTGCCGACCGACAAGCAGCCCTTTGCCAACAAGCTGAACTACGACGTCGCCAAGGCGCTGGATGCCGACATGGTGTTCGTGACCCATCCGGGCAACGACTCCAGCCAGAAGCTCAAAGAGCGCATCGAGCTGGCCTGCTCCAACTTCGGTGGCGTCAGCAACCCGCGCATCGTGGGCTGCGTCATCAACAAGGTGGGTGCACCGGTTGACGAGCACGGCGTGACCCGCCCCGATCTGACCGAGATGTTCGAGGCCCATCACCACACCTCCGACACCGCCCACAACCTGGAAGTGCTGCAGGTGTTCGGCAAGAGCCCGCTGCGCATCCTCGGCTGCATCCCCTGGAACACCCAGCTGATCGCCCCGCGCGCCAAGGATCTTGCCAAGCACCTGGCCGCCAAGATCCTGCACAAGGGTGAGCTGGACAGCCGTCGCCTGCAAACCGTGACCTTCTGTGCCCGCTCCATCCACAACATGATCGAGCACTTCCGTCCTGGCAGCCTGCTGGTGACCTCAGGCGATCGCTCCGACGTCATCGTCTCCGCCTGCCTGTCTGCCATGAACGGCGTCAAGCTGGGTGCCCTGCTGCTGACCGGCAACTACCATCCCGAGCCGCAAGTCATCGCCCTGTGCCAACAGGCCATGGCCACCGGCCTGCCGATCATGATCACCGGCACCAACACCTGGCAGACCGCCGTCAGCCTGCAGAACTTCAACGTCGACATCCCGGAAGATGACCGCGAGCGTATCGAGCTGGTGCAGGACTATGTGGCTGGCCACATCGACAAGCACTGGATCGAGTCTCTCTCTGCCAAGTCCACCCGCTCCCGTCGCCTGAGCCCGCCAGCGTTCCGCTATCAGCTGACCGAGCTGGCCCGTCAGGCCAACAAGCGCGTCGTGCTGCCGGAAGGGGAAGAGCCGCGCACCATCAAGGCTGCCGCCATCTGTGCCGAGCGTGGCATCGCCCGTCCGGTGCTGCTGGGCAACCCGGAAGAGATCCGCCGCGTCGCCGAACAGCAGGGTGTGGTACTGACAGATCGCGTCGAGATCATCGACCCGCTGGAAGTGCGCGAGCGCTATGTGCCCCGTCTGGTCGAGCTGCGCAAGAACAAGGGCATGACCGAAGTGGTCGCCCGCGAACAGCTGGAAGACAACGTGGTGCTGGGCACCATGATGCTGGAGCGTGGCGAAGTGGACGGTCTGGTTTCCGGCGCCGTGCACACCACAGCCAACACCATTCGTCCGCCGATGCAGATCATCAAGACTGCCCCGGGTTCCTCGTTGATTTCGTCGATCTTCTTTATGCTGCTGCCTGATCAGGTGCTGGTATACGGTGACTGCGCCATCAACCCGGATCCGAGCGCCGAACAGCTGGCCGAGATCGCCATCCAGTCCGCCGACTCCGCTGCCGCCTTCGGCATCGAGCCGCGCGTCGCCATGATCTCCTACTCCACCGGTACCTCTGGCGCCGGCGCTGACGTCGAGAAGGTGCGCGAAGCGACCGAGCTGGCCAAGGCCAAGCGCCCCGACCTCATCATCGACGGCCCGCTGCAGTACGACGCGGCCATCATGGAGAACGTGGCCAAGTCCAAGGCACCGAACTCACCGGTCGCGGGTAAAGCCACAGTGTTCGTGTTCCCGGACCTGAACACCGGCAACACCACCTACAAGGCGGTACAGCGCTCCGCCGAGCTGGTCTCCATCGGCCCCATGCTGCAAGGCATGCGCAAGCCGGTCAACGACCTGTCCCGTGGCGCCCTGGTAGACGACATCGTCTACACCATCGCCCTGACCGGTATCCAGGCAGCCCAGGCCGAGTAATATCGCCCCGCGCTGACCCTGTGAAAAACCCGCCTTCCGGCGGGTTTTTTTATGGCGGCGAGATGTTGATCCACAAGATCAAATCAGGATCCTGGGCAGATCCCCCGATCTGACGCTGGGGCTCATCTGGCAAGGCGCTGGCGATAAGCAAACACTCACACCCGCGCAGGGGGATTGCACAATTGCGATCCAGTCAGGATCAAATCAGAATATCCCTTTAAGATCAGCTAACTAACGCCAGACACACCGCTAATCTACAGAGTTTTCCACAGCTTTTGTGGATAGTTTACCGATCATTTGAAAGAAAATGACAGTGCCAACCAGCGCCCTCCTTCCCTTGCGCCCATGAAAAAGGGCTCCGAAGAGCCCTTTTAAAACCAGTGTCACACCCGTGTGCAGGTCAGGGACGCAGGGACTTGTCCGCACGAGAGATGCCGCAGACACCGGAGCGCACCACTTCGATGATCTCGTTGGTCTGGGCAGCCGTCTTGATGAAGGCGTCCAGCTTCTCGCTGGTGCCCACCAGCTGCACCGTGTACTGCTCCGGGGTGACGTCCACAATCTGGCCACGGAAGATATCCGCCAGCCGTTTCAGCTCGTCGCGGGCACCACCGGCGGCGCGTGCCTTGACCAGGGCGATCTCCCGCTCGATGTGTTCCCCTTCGCTCAAGTCACACACCTTGAGCACGTCCACCAGCTTGTGCAGCTGCTTCTGGATCTGCTCCAGCACCCGCTCGTCACCCATGGTGACTATGGTCATGCGGGACAGGGTGGGATCCTCGGTGGGGGCCACCGTCAGGGTCTCTATGTTGTAGCCGCGCTGGGAGAAGAGGCCCACCACACGGCTCAGGGCGCCGGATTCGTTCTCCAGCAGAACGGAAATAATATGTCGCATCAGCCTCTCCCCATCTTGCTCAGCCACGGAGCGAAACCGTTCTCCACCAGAACAGCTGAAATGATATGCCTCATCAGGTTCTCTCCGTCTTGCTCAGCCACATCTCGTCCATGGCACCAAACTTGATCTGCATCGGATAGACGTGTTCGTCCGGGTCGACCGAGATGTCCATGAACACCAGCCGATCCTTCATGGCGAAGGCCTTCTCCATGGCGCTCTCCAGCTCCGCCGGATCGCTCACCGCGATGCCGACGTGGCCATAGGCTTCCGCCAGCTTGACGAAGTCCGGCAGGGATTCCATGTAGGAGTGGCTGTGACGGCCGCCGTAGAACATCTTCTGCCACTGCTTGACCATGCCCAGCGCACGGTTGTTGATGGAGATGATCTTGATGGGCACTCCGTACTGCATGCAGGTGGAGAGCTCCTGGATGTTCATCTGCACAGAGCCGTCACCGGTGACGCAGCAGACCACGGCATCCGGGTTGGCAAACTGGGCCCCCATGGCGGCCGGAATGCCGAAGCCCATGGTGCCGAGGCCACCGGAGTTGATCCACTGGCGCGGCTTGGCGAACGGGTAGTAGAGGGCGGCAAACATCTGGTGCTGGCCCACGTCGGAGGCGACGAAGGCCTCCCCCTTGGTCACCTTGTAGAGCGCTTCAATGACCTGCTGCGGCTTGATCAGGGTGGGGTGGGTCTCATAGGCCAGGCAGTTGCGGGAGCGCCACTGATCGATCTGGCTCCACCAGTCCGCCAGTGCCTGCTTGTCGTTGTCGAAGCCGCACTCGCGGATCACTTCCAGCATCTGCTCCAGCACGGTTTCCACCGAGCCGACGATGGGCACATGGGCCTGCACCGTCTTGGAGATGGAGGTGGGATCTATGTCGATGTGGACTATGGTGGCGTTGGGGCAGAACTTGCTCACGTTGTTGGTGACGCGGTCATCGAAGCGGGCACCCACGGCGAAGATGAGATCCGCGTTGTGCATGCTCTTGTTCGCTTCGAAGGTGCCGTGCATCCCCAACATGCCGATGAATTGCGGATGGGTGCCGCTGAAGGCCCCCAGCCCCATCAGGGTGGTGGTCACCGGCAGGTTCAGCAGCTCCGCCAGCTTGGTCACCAGGTGATCCGCATTGGCGTTGATGGCACCACCGCCCACGTACATGACGGGGCGCTGTGCCTCCACCAGCAGCTTGGCGGCCCGCTTGATCTGGCCCTTGTGTCCGGCCTTGGTCGGATTGTAAGAGCGCAGGGAAACGGACTCGGGATACTGGTAGGGGAATTTCTCTTTCGGGTTCTGCACGTCCTTGGGCAAGTCCACCACCACGGGCCCCGGGCGGCCACTGGCGGCAATGTAGTAGGCCTTCTTGATGGCATCGGGAATGTCGCTGGCCTTCTTGCACAGGAAGCTGTGCTTCACCACAGGGCGGGAGATGCCGATCATGTCGGTCTCCTGGAACGCGTCCTCCCCTATCATGCTGGTCGGCACCTGACCGGACAGGATCACCAGAGGGATCGAGTCCATGTAGGCGGTGGCGATGCCGGTGATGCAGTTGGTGGCGCCGGGACCCGAGGTCACCAGCACAGTGCCCACCTTGCCAGTGGAACGGGCGTAACCGTCAGCCATGTGCACCGCGGCCTGCTCGTGCCGCACCAGGACATGCTCCATCTTGCCGTTTTCGAAGAGAGCGTCATAGATGTCGAGCACTGAGCCACCAGGGTAGCCGAAGACATGCTCAACTCCCTGATCTTCCAGCGCTCTAACCACCATCTGGGCGCCTGATAACATCTCCATGATAAAGCCCTCCAGGCTTTGCTCCGTTAAGCGAAAGCTACCGACAGTCCGCTGCTTCCCGGCAGCGCCGATCCGTCTCTTGTTGTTGTCTGCATCCAGACCAGGCGAGTTCGGAGCCGTCGATAGTAGAAAAATAGGTTTTTTCCATCATTCACCCCAAAAGCGGGTGAAAAACCAACTTAACCCGCTTGTGAACGCTTGTCCACGGCTTTGTCTGACCAGAACAGTCATAAATTTCAAACAGCTATTAACATTCAGTGACTTGGTCACCAGACCGGAAACAAAGCGGGGAGTATGGGAGGGAAACTAGCGGATCATGCTGCCAATCAGGGCCGGGATGGAAATAAATGGCCCGCCCCATGGGGCGGGCCGTCAAAGACCATCCAGTCTTACTGCTCGTCGTCCGGCTCCGCCAGCCAGATCTGCTGATCCGGATCCGTCTCTTCACAGACCGAGATGCTGACCCCCATGTCGAGCAGCTCATGCAGGGTGAGATTGTCTGCCAGTGTCATGGTGTCGCCGTTTTCATTGGTAAAGCGCATGTTGTCCGTCCTCTCCTTGGTGGGATCAATTCAGTCTAGTCAAAGGCACTGAGTTGCGATAACCAGGGACGGGCCAATGTCGGGTTGCTCGCCAATTCGCTGAGGCTGTCACACACCTCCTCCGGGAAGAGGGTCTTGGCCCACAGGCGGCGGGAGAGAGAGGCCAGCTCCTCCTCGGCACCGGCAAGCAGCCAGTCGGCCAACTCCCCCGCCACATCGGGGTAATGCACTCTGCCGGGTGCCGGCGCCTCCAGCCAGCTTCGCACCGCATTGGCATCCAGCGTCTCCATCAACTGGGCCAGCCCCATCAGCTCCAGGGTTCTGCCGTTGGTCAGCTGCTCGAACTGACCGCCGAGCGGCTTGACCAAGAGCTTCTTGCCCAGCGAGAGCGCCTCCGAAGCAAGTTCAAACCCCGCGTTGCTGATGACCCCCCGGCAACCGGCCAGCGCCAGCTTGAACCCCTCCCGGGCTGCGGGCTCGAAGCGGATGTTGCGCCATTGA
This sequence comes from Aeromonas sp. S16(2024), assembly GCF_041403065.1. NCBI lineage: Bacteria > Pseudomonadati > Pseudomonadota > Gammaproteobacteria > Aeromonadales > Aeromonadaceae > Aeromonas > Aeromonas sp. S16(2024). Next base: position 180,777 of record NZ_JBGLQX010000004.1, read on the forward strand.
CTGGCCTTGCGAAGGCCGGGGTGAAAACAGACGAAGCGCTGCTGACTGAAGCGCGACAACAGCGCCGCTATCTGCTCGGTTTGCTCGAATGGCAGATAGACCAGGATCTGCTGGTTGTCCGGGGCCGGGGTCATGGGATCTATGATGGGGGGCAGCAGCGGCTGACCGAAGTGGAACCAGTGCAGCCCCAGAGAGCGGCTCACCGGGGCGAAGTGGCGCATCATCTGGCGGTTGAAACCACTCTCACCCCAGCGTGGAATGGGCCAGTCGAAGCTGGCCTGATGGCTAATGGTCAGACTGGGTTTTTGCCAGCGCCGGGCGGCGTGGGCACTGAGTGGCTCAAAATCGCTGATCACCAGATCGTAATCCCGGCAATCCAGCGCCCGCATGTCCTGCCAGAAGCGAAGGGGAGAGAGTCCCTTGAGGGTGCGCCAGCCCGAGATGCGGCCCTGATGGCTGACGAAACTGATGCCGGGGAAGGCACGATAATCCCCGAACTCCCCCATCTCGAAATAGCCGTCGGCGGCACGCCCGCTGAACAGGTAGTCGACCTCTATCCCCCTGGCTTTCAACGCCCTGGCCAGGGTGCGGCTGCGACTGATATGACCGTTGCCGGTCCCCTGCACGCCAAACAGTATCCTCATCCCTGGCTCCAGCCGAGCGCCCACAGGGCGCAGCCGCCCCCGAGCAGGGCGCCGGCCACCAGATCGCTCAGATAGTGCACCCCGAGCAGCAGGCGCGACGCACCGACCAGGATGGCCCAGAGAAACAGCAGCGGCGCCCAGAGCGGAAAACTTGCCGCCAGCACGGTGGCCATCAGGAAGGCGGCGGCGGTATGGCCGGAGGGCAGGCTGTAGCGATCTGAGGGGGTGATGAAGACCGGCAAGCCCACGGGACGCTGGCGTCTCAGGGCATTCTTGAGCAGCAGGTAGAGCGGCAGCTCGGCGGCAAAGGCCAGCAGGGCGACTTGCACCACTTCCCGCTGCGCCTCCCCCTGCCACCAGAGCAGGACGGCCAGCACGGCGTAGAGGGGACCGTCACCGGTGCGAGAGACGAGCCGGCTGATCCTGGCCTGCGGCCCGTTGTAGGGATGAAGCAGGCAGACACGGCACACCCGCAGGTCCCATTGCTGGATCTTGTTCATCACGCCTCCTGCCCTTGAGTCTTGCCTGCAGACTAGGGCGGCGGAGTGACACTTGGTTGAAGGAGAGATAACAGATTTGTGACATGCACCATGCAAAAAGGGCCATGCGGCCCTTTTATCAGCTATTACCCGGGGAGACTCAGTTCAGGGAACCGCGCAAGCCGTTCTCCATCAACTGGCAGTTGTGGGCCGCCAACCGGCTCATGAAGCTCTCGTCCACCGTCAGGCCGAAAACCTGCTCGTAGAGATCCTTCATCACGAAGGGCTGCCACATCATGCTGAGGAAGGAGATCTTCAGCATCTCGGGATCCAGGTTGTCACCCAGCTGGCCATTGGAGCGCATGGACTCGAGCAGGGCATCGAACTGGGGCAGTTGACGCTCCAGCAGACGATTCAATACAAAATCCCGCCCAGGGCTCTTTTCGGTTGATAACGCGCTGGAGATGGCGGAAGTCAGCTCGCTGTTCGGTGCCATCACCTGATAGTAGGTGTTGAGCAGGTCGTTGAGGCTGCGGTTGCTGGTCTCATCCTGCCAGGCCTGATCCAGCGGCTCGGCGACATCCCCCAGCACCGCCTTGTAGAGGCCCTCTTTGCTGCCGAAGTAGTAGTGGATCATCGCCAGATTGGAGCCGGCCAGCTCGGCGATCTCGCGGGTCGTCACCTTGCTGTAAGGGGTGTTGAGAAAACGTTCGCGTGCGGCGGCGAGCAGCTTGTCACGAATGTCGGAACGTCCGACCGGACGGCCAGGTCTGCGTTTTTCCATGGAATACCTCAGATAATTCAGCAAGGGCTGATAAGTCGATCTGATTGTGCGGGTGATCGAGTACAGCAGGAACGACCAGATAATCAGGCATGAACCGAATATGGGACAAGGAAATTTGCACTCCTTTACAATCCGATTAAATAACACAGTGAATTGAACCTGTCCTTTCGAGTTGACACAGCATAAAAATCTCGATATTGGTAGTAGCGTTATCGACTGGAAGGATTGAGTCATCATGCATATTGCCGCTCCGCTACTACTGCTCTCCCTAATCGCGACTCCTCGCGCGGGATCCTTGTAGCCGGGCTAAGGCATAGCCGGAATTTACAAAAACCCGTGCACCCCGCACGGGTTTTTTTATGCCAATGCAGGATGCACGCACTGAACTTAGGAAGAGGGAAGTCACATGTCAGATCGAGTCATCATATTCGATACCACCTTGCGTGATGGCGAGCAGGCGCTGTCGGCCAGCTTGACGGTCAAGGAGAAGCTGCAGATTGCCCAGGCGCTGGAACGACTCGGTGTCGACATCATGGAAGTGGGCTTCCCTGTCTCCTCCCCCGGTGATTTTCAATCGGTGCAGACCATAGCCCGTCACATCAAGAACAGCCGGGTCTGCGCCCTCGCCCGCGCCCTGCCCAAGGACATCGATGCCGCCGGCGAAGCCTTGCGGGTTGCCGAAGCCTTTCGCATCCACACCTTTATCTCCACCTCCTCCATCCACGTCGAAAGCAAGCTGAAGAAGAGCTTCGAAGACGTGCTGGAGATGGGAGTCGGCGCCATCAAGCATGCCCTGCGCTACACAGACGACGTGGAGTTCTCCTGCGAGGATGCGGGCCGCACGCCGATCGATAATCTCTGCCGCATGGTGGAGGCCGCCATCAAGGCGGGCGCCCGCACCATCAACATCCCGGACACTGTGGGCTACACGGTACCGACCGAATTTTCCGGCATCATCCAGACCCTGTTCAACCGGGTCCCCAACATCGACAAGGCCATCATCTCGGTCCACTGCCACGACGATCTGGGCCTCTCGGTGGCCAACTCCATCAGTGCCGTGCAGATGGGGGCGCGCCAGATAGAGTGCACCATCAACGGCATCGGCGAGCGGGCAGGCAACTGCTCCCTGGAAGAGGTGGCGATGATCCTGAAAACCCGCGCCGACCTGCTCGGGGTGCACACCAACATCCGCCACAACGAGATCCACCGCACCAGCACCCTGGTCAGCCAGCTGTGCAACATGCCGGTACAGCCGAACAAGGCCATCGTCGGGGCCAACGCCTTCTCCCACAGCTCCGGCATTCACCAGGACGGCGTGCTCAAGGCCAAGAACACCTACGAGATCATCACCCCCGAGAGCATCGGCCTCACCCAGAACAACCTCAACATGACCTCCCGCTCCGGTCGCCACGTCATCAAGCACCGCATGGAGAGCATGGGCTACGCCGAGAGCAGCTACGATCTCGACCACCTCTACGGCAAGTTCCTGGTCCTGGCCGACAAGAAGGGGCAGGTGTTCGATTACGATCTCGAGGCGCTGGCCTTCTTCAGCCAGATCCACGAGGAGCCCGAGCACTTCAAGCTGGAGTACCTCGGGGTGCAGAGCGGTAGCTCTGTGCTGGCCACCGCTTCGGTCAAGCTCAAGGTGGGCCAGGATCTGATCTGCGAAGCGGCCACCGGCAACGGCCCGGTGGATGCGGTCTATCAGTGCATCAACCGCATCACCGGCTACGAGATCCGCATCGACAAGTACGAGCTCAAGGGCAAGGGCGAAGGCAAGAATGCCCTCGGCCAGGTCGACATAGTCGCCGAATACAAGGGGCGCAAGTTCCATGGCATGGGGCTGGCCACCGACATCATAGAATCCTCGGCCCAGGCCCTGGTCCATGTCATCAACAGCATCTGGCGCGCCGATCAGGTCGCCGAGCAGATGGAACGCAATAACAACATCAAATCGGAAACCGTCTGAACAGGCATCGGCTCGCAATATCGGGTCACTGGGCAGATGGAACTCAACACAACATCAGGACGGAGACAGTCTGAACAGGTAGAGGATCGCAGTATCGGATCGCTGGGCAGATGGAACTCAACACAACATCAGGACGGAGACAGTCTGAACAGGTAGAGGATCGCAGTATCGGGTCACTGGGCAGATGGAACTCAACACAACATCAGGACGGAGAGAGTATGAGCAGTTATCGGATCGCAGTATTGCCGGGGGACGGCATTGGCCCGGAAGTGATGGCCGAGGCCATCAAGGTACTGGAAAAGGTGCAGGCCAAATTCGGTTTCTCCCTCGACTATGATCGCTTTGATGTCGGTGGCATCGCCATCGACAACCACGGCACCCCGCTGCCGCAAAGCACCATCCAGGGCTGCGAAGCGGCCGATGCCGTGCTGTTCGGCTCGGTCGGCGGCCCCAAGTGGGAGCACCTGCCACCGAACGATCAGCCAGAGCGCGGCGCCCTGCTGCCCCTGCGTGCCCACTTCAAACTGTTCTGCAACCTGCGTCCGGCCCGTATCTATACCGGCCTCGAGCAGTTCTCCCCCCTGCGTGCCGACATCTCGGATCGCGGTTTTGACATCGCCTGCGTGCGCGAGCTGACCGGTGGCATCTACTTCGGCCAGCCCAAGGGGCGCGAAGGGGAAGGTGCCATGGAGAAGGCATTCGACACCGAGGTGTACCATCGCTTCGAGATCGAGCGCATCGCCAAGATAGCGTTCGAATCGGCCCGTGTGCGCCGCAGCAAGGTGACTTCCATCGACAAGGCCAACGTTCTCGCCTCCTCCATACTGTGGCGCGAGGTGGTGACGCAAGTTGCCAAATCCTACCCGGACGTGGCGCTGAACCACATGTACATAGACAACGCCACCATGCAGCTCATCAAGGATCCGTCCCAGTTCGACGTGCTGCTCTGCTCCAACCTGTTTGGTGACATCCTCTCCGACGAGTGCGCCATGATCACCGGCTCCATGGGGCTGCTCCCCTCCGCCAGCCTGAACGAATCCGGCTTCGGTCTGTTCGAACCGGCCGGTGGCTCGGCCCCGGACATCGCCGGCAAAGGCATTGCGAACCCCATAGCCCAGATCCTCTCCGCCGCCCTGATGCTGCGCTACAGCCTGGGCCAGGAAGCCGCCGCTCAAGCCATCGAGCAAGCCGTAGCCCAGACATTGGCAGAGGGATACTTCACCGCCGATCTGCATCAGGGTAACGCACAGCATCCGGTGCAGAGCACCGCCGAGATGGGCAGCCAGATAGCCGCACGGATCTGAGCCACGCAGCACATAACAAGGAATACAGAGCAATGTCCAAGACCCTCTATCAGAAAGTGTTCGACGCCCACGTGGTACGGGAAGTGGAAGGGGAAACCCCCCTCATCTACATCGATCGCCATCTGGTCCATGAAGTGACCAGCCCCCAGGCGTTCGACGGCCTGCGCGCCATGAAGCGCCCGCTGCGCCGCCCGGATCTGACCTGGGCCACCATGGATCACAACGTCTCCACCACCACCAAGGACATCGCCGCCTCCGGCGAGATGGCTCGCATCCAGATGGAAACCCTGGCAGCCAACTGCAAGGAGTTCGGGGTCCGTCTCTATGACCTGAACCACAAATACCAGGGCATAGTCCACGTGATGGGGCCTGAGCTCGGCATCACATTGCCCGGCACCACCATAGTCTGCGGCGACTCCCACACCGCCACCCACGGCGCCTTCGGGTCGCTCGCATTCGGCATCGGCACCTCCGAGGTGGAACACGTGATGGCGACCCAGACCCTGAAGCAGGGCCGGGCCAAGACCATGCGCATTTCGGTCAACGGCAAGCTGGCCGAGGGCATCAGCGCGAAAGACGTGGTGCTGGCCATCATAGGTCGGGTCGGCGCAGCCGGCGGTACCGGTTACGTGGTGGAGTTCGCTGGCGATGCCATCAGGGGTCTCTCCATGGAAGGGCGCATGACGGTGTGCAACATGGCCATCGAGCTCGGCGCCAAGGCGGGGATGATAGCCCCGGATCAGACCACCATCGACTACATCCGCGGCAAGGTATTCGCCCCCACAGGCGAGGCGCTGGAGCAGGCCATCGCCTACTGGCAAACCCTCAAGAGCGACGAGGGCGCGACCTTCGATGCCGAAGTGGTGCTGGACGCCGCCGCCATCGCCCCTCAGGTGACCTGGGGCACCAACCCGGGCCAGGTGATCGCCGTCAATGAACCCATTCCTGCGCCGGAGTCGTTTGCCGATCTGATGGAGCAGCAGTCCGCCCGCAAGGCGCTTGCCTACATGGGCCTGCAGCCGGGCCAGAAGCTCTGTGATGTCACCATCGACAAGGTGTTTATCGGGTCGTGCACCAACAGCCGCATCGAGGATCTGCGTGCCGCCGCCGCCATCGCCCGTGGCCGCAAGGTCGCCGCCGGGGTACAGGCCCTGGTGGTACCGGGCTCCGAGCAGGTGAAGGCCCAGGCCGAAGCCGAGGGGCTGGACAAGATCTTCCTCGAGGCTGGCTTTGAGTGGCGCCTGCCCGGCTGCTCCATGTGTCTGGCCATGAACAACGACCGGCTGCAACCGGGGGAGCGCTGCGCCTCCACCAGCAACCGCAACTTCGAGGGGCGTCAGGGCCGTGCCGGCCGCACCCATCTGGTGAGCCCGGCCATGGCCGCCGCCGCCGCCGTCACCGGCCGCTTCGCCGATATTCGTGCGCTGTAAGAGGGGTTGAGGATGAAAGCATTCAAACAACACGGACGGCCCTTCGCCGTCACCGACATCATCTTCGCCGACATTCGCGCGCTGTAATTACGAGGAGAACAAGATGACAGGCTTCAAGCAACACAAAGGGATCGTCGTCCCCCTCGACAGCGCCAACGTCGACACCGACGCCATCATTCCCAAGCAGTTCCTGCAGAAGGTAAACCGCATCGGTTTTGGCAAGCACCTGTTCCACGACTGGCGCTTCCTTGACGATGCAGGGGAGCAGCCCAACCCGGAGTTCGTGCTGAACCAGCCGCAATTCGCCGGTGCCAGCATACTGCTGGCCCGGGAGAACTTCGGTTGCGGCTCGAGCCGCGAGCACGCCCCCTGGGCGCTGGCGGATTACGGCTTCAAGACCATCATTGCCCCGAGCTTTGCCGACATCTTCTACGGCAACGCCATCAACAACGGCATGGTGCCGGTACGCCTGAAAGAAGAAGAGGTCGAGGCCCTGTTCCAGCTGGTCGCGGCCAATCCGGGCACCCAGATCGAAGTGGATCTGGAGGCGAACCAGGTGCGCGCCGGCGCGCTCACGTTCGGTTTCGAGATCGATGAGTTCCGCCGCTACTGCCTGCTCAACGGGCTGGATGCCATAGGCCTGACCCTGCAGCACGAGGCCGCCATCAGCGCCTTCGAGGCAAAACAGCCGAGCTGGATTTAAACAGGCATATGAGGGCGGGCCCGATTGAAATTTCCACATCGACGAGTTCCGCCCCCATCTATCTGCTGCCTGCTCAACGGGCTGGATGCCATCGGCCTGACCCTGCAGCACGAAGCCGCCATCAGCACCTTCGAGGCGAAACAGCCGAGCTGGATCTAAGTACACTCAAAACCAGTATCGACGCCTTCGAGACAACCCAAGGCAGCCGAGCTGGATCTGACGCGCCAGCGGCAAGAAAGCGAGTAGAATCCACAGGGAGCCCAGGCTCCCTGTTTTATTCTCACTCCCGCCCAGGCACAGTGGGCTCACCGACAGGAAAGGATGATGAAGACGACCCGCTCCCTCTCCCTGCTGCTTGGCATGCTGCTCGCCCTCCCGGCCAGCGCCGGGCAGACCTATTTCAACAGCAACGGCGGCCAGCTCAACGTCGGCTGGCAGGACAGGGAGGGCCAACCCCAGCAACTCAGCTACCGGCTGGAGGCGGGCAAGCTGCCGCCGCTCATCGCCTATCGCCCGGCCAGGATGCAGGAGGAGGTGCTGCAGACCTTGCTGCAGCAGGCTGCCCTTGAGTTCCCCGAGGTGCAATTCTCCCTCTCCCGCCCCAGCCTCGCCCTCAGCCTCAAGAGCCGCAACGCCGACAAGGCCAGAGAAGCCTCCCTATGGGTCAAGCCGGAGCAGGCCAGGCTGGAGGCCGAGTGGCTCAAGCAGCACTACTTCCAGCCCTTCACTGCGCCCGATGGCGCCCCCGCCATCAAGCAGGATCATGTGCGCATCGCCCTGGAGAGCCGCGCCGAGCTGGCGCCGCTCGCCGAGCAGTTCAAGCAGGAGGGCGCTACCGAGACAGAGGCGCGCCAGAAGACGGTGGAGTACATGCTCGACTTCATCCAGGCCATCCCCTATCAGCTGCTCGACAGCCAGTCGGGGCGCTCTGGCAAGGGCTTTCTGAGCCCGCGCCAGGTGCTGGAGCAAAATCGGGGGGATTGTGACAGCAAGGTGACCCTGATGGCGGCCCTGCTGGCCCAGCGCTTTCCCGAGCTGAAGCAGGCCATGGTGTTCGTACCGGGCCATGCCCTGCTGGGGGTGGCGCTGCCGGCCGGCCCGGGTCAGGCGACCCTGAGCTGGCAAGGGGAGACCTATCTGCTGCTGGAACCAACCGGCCCCGCCCAGCTTCCCATGGGCCAGCTCGCCCCCACCAGCAAGACGCTGGTCGACAGCAAGCAGTTGAGCGTCCAACCCGTTCTGGCCAGCAACTGAGTCTCACCCAGGGCGGCAACCTGGGCAGGAAGGCAAGATTGACCCGGGCCGAAAATGCATCGACCAGCCGGTGGCTGGTCGATGGAACAGGGTAGTGTGCGAGCTCAGGTCAGCGGCAGGAACTCCAGCGCCAGCAAGAGCCCGCCCTCCTCCTCCAGCACCCGCACTATGCGGGCCTGGGCCTCGAAGGGGGGCAGCAGGTTGCTGCTGGTGGCCAGGCTCACCCTGATGGGTTGAGCCAGATCGAAGCCATGTTCATTCACCTCGACCCCCATGCCATTGGCGCTGAGATCCCGGCAGACTCCCTCAAGCACCTGCTGGTGCTGGAACAGGGTGACAGGGGCGTTGATGACCATGCGCTGGAAGGCACGTCTTTCCTTGGTGCTGGTGATCACTGGGGGCATCCTCCTTGGTGGTGGCTCGCACGGCGCGGCCCGTGAAACATAGTGCTGGCCTCCCCCAAAGAAGGTCAATACAATGCGGTTCGTTGCTCAAACGGGGTGCGGTTTACCGCTGAGATTATACCCGTGAACCTGATCCAGATAATGCTGGCGGAGGAATTTGAGGCATGGCGCGCGTTTTTTGCGCCCTCATCCGCTGGCCCTCACCACAAGAGAGGTGCCATTGATGAGCAGACCGCTGCCCATGGCACCTCAGTACCCACAGGAGTGCCATTGATGAAGACCCTGCTGCTGCTCGCGACCGGCCTGCTCTCTGCCCAGGCATTTGCCGCCGACACCCTCACCGTCTACACCTACGGCTCCTTCGCCGCCGAATGGGGCCCGGGTCCCAAGATCAAGCAGGCCTTCGAGAAGGAGTGCGGCTGTACCCTCAATCTGGTGGCCCTGGAAGACGGTGTCGCCATCCTCAACCGGCTGCGGCTGGAAGGCCAGCACAGCAAGGCAGACCTGGTGCTGGGGCTGGACGATGCTCTGGTCAGCGAGGCCAAGCAGAGCGGCCTGTTTGCCCCCCATCACACCAGACTCGACGCCCTCAAGGTGCCGGGCGGCTGGCAGGATGACACCTTCGTCCCCTATGACTACGGCTACTTCGCCTTCGTCTACGACAAGGACAAACTCAAGCAGCCCCCCAAGAGCCTGAAAGAGCTGGTGGAACGCCAGGATCTCAAGGTGATCTATCAGGATCCCCGCACCTCCACCCCGGGCCAGGGGCTGATGCTCTGGATGAAGTCTGTCTATGGCGATCAGGCCCCCGCCGCCTGGGAACAGCTGGCCAAAAAGACGGTCACCGTCACCAAGGGCTGGTCCGAGGCCTATGGCATGTTCCTCGACGGCGAGGCGGACATAGTGCTCTCCTATACCAGCTCCCCCGCCTATCACCTGATCGCCGAGAACAAGCCCCAGTACCGGGCGGCCGCCTTCGCAGAGGGGCATTACCGTCAGGTGGAAGTGGCCGCCAAGCTGAAAAGCGCTGCCCAGGACAAGCTGGCGGACCAGTTCCTGCAGTTCATGGTCAGCCCCGCCTTCCAGCAGGAGATCCCTGCCGGCAACTGGATGTACCCGGTGATCGACCAGCCGCTGCCCAAGGGCTTCGAGCAGATGATCACGGTCGCCAAGCCGCTGAGCTTCACCTCTGATGACGTGGCCGCCAATCGCAAGAACTGGATCCGCGAATGGCTGCAAGCCGTCACCCAGTGAACGCAGGCTCTCGTCCCCTCTGGTGGCTGCCGGGCAGTGCAGCCACCCTGCTGATCCTGCTGTTGTCCCTCGGGCCGCTCGCGGCCCTGCTCTGGCAGGCGGGCACCTTGTCTCCCCGCACCCTGCTGGCCGATCCCTATCTGCGCCATGTGCTGGGCTTCAGCCTGGGGCAGGCCCTGCTCTCCACCCTGCTGAGCTTAGGTGTAGCCATCCCGGTGGCCCGTGCCCTGGCGCGGCGCCGCTTCCCCGGCAGGGCCTTGCTGCTGAAGCTGTTCGGCCTCTCCCTGGTGCTGCCCGTCATCATCGCCATCTTTGGCATGGTCGCGGTGCACGGCCGCCAGGGCTGGCTGCCGCAGCTGCTGCGCGGCCTGGGGCTGGATCCCGGCAACTACCTGTACGGCCTGTTCGGCATACTGCTGGCCCATGTGTTCTTCAACATGCCGCTGGCGGCGCGCCTCATACTGCAGAGCATAGAGAGCGTCCCCGAGACCTCCTGGCGCCTCGCCAGCCAGCTCGGCATGCGCTCATCCCACATCTTCCGGCTGCTGGAGTGGCCGCTCATCCGCGGCATACTGCCGGGGCTCGCCAGCCTCATCTTCATGCTCTGCTTCACCAGCTTCACCACAGTGCTGGCGCTGGGCGGCGGTCCCAAGTCCACCACCCTGGAAGTGGCCGTCTATCAGGCACTGCGCTTTGACTTCGATCTCGCCACCGCGGGCGGACTGGCGCTGGTACAGCTGCTGCTGACCGTCGCCCTGCTCCTGCTGCAACACAGGCTGCAGACCACCCCGGCCAGCCGTCTCACCAGCCGCCGCCCCTGCCTGAGGCCGGATCGCCATCAGCCGGGGACAGGCCTGGTGGATGCCGTGGCGCTCTGCACCGGGCTCGCCATCTTCCTGCCGCCCCTGCTGGCCATAGTCGTGGCCGGTTTCAACCCCGGCCTGCTGACGGCGCTGGCATCCCCCGCGCTGTGGCAGGCGGGCGGCCAGTCCCTGGCCATCGCCCTGGCGGCCGGGTCACTGGCGACCCTGCTCGGCGCCGGTCTGCTGCTCACCAGCCGTCACCTGAGGGTGCGCGGGCGCAAGCGGCGGGCCGCCGCACTGTGGGAGGCCAGCGGCTCCATGATCCTGATGATCCCGGCAGTGGTGCTGAGTACAGGGCTCTTCATCATGTTCATGCCCTTTGCCGACGTCTTTGCCCTGGGCCCCTGGCTGGTGGTACTGGTCAACGCCCTGATGGCGCTGCCCTATGTGCTGCGTACCCTCAGCGCCCCCATGCAGCTGGTAGTGCGCCAGTACGACCGGCTGGCGGACAGCCTTGGGGTACGCGGTCTGCATCGCCTGCGACTGGTGGAGTGGCCTCTGCTGCGCCGCCCGCTGGCGCTCGCCATGGCGCTCTCCATGATATTGTCCCTCGGGGATCTCGGCGCCATCGCCATGTTCGGCAGCCAGGCCCTCACCACCTTGCCCTGGCTGCTCTATCAGCAACTCGGCAGCTACCGGCTGACCGAGGCTGCCGCCACCGCCCTGCTGCTGCTCACGCTCTGTTTCTCCCTGTTCTGGCTGGTTGAGCGGGGTCTTGGAGGAAAAAATGGCGAGCATTGAGGTACAAACCCTGCGCTACCGTTTCTGCGGCTGTTCTGGCTGGTCGAACGGACTCTTTGAGAGGAAAAAATGCTGAACATCGATGAACTGGTCACCAGCTACCCGGATTGGCGCGTCAGCTTCAGCGCCACCCTGCCCAGGGGGGAGATCACCGCCCTGATAGGGCCGAGCGGTGCCGGCAAGTCCACCCTGCTCGGCATGATCGCCGGCTTCGTGCCGGTGGAGTCCGGCCGTCTCAGTTTCGATGGCGTCGATCTGCTGCCGCTCGGCCCCGCCGAGCGGCCGGTGACCACACTGTTTCAGGATCACAACCTCTTCCTGCATCTGTCGGTGTTCGACAACATCGCCATCGGACTGCACCCTGGCCTGCGCCTGAGCGAGGCCCAGCGCGAGCAGGTGAAACAGGGGGCAGAGCGGGTCGGTCTTGGGGACATGCTGAGCCGCCTGCCGGAACAGCTCTCCGGCGGCCAACAACAGCGGGTGGGGCTGGCCCGCGCCCTGGTGCGGGGAAAACCCCTGCTGCTGCTGGATGAACCCTTCTCGGCCCTGGATCCCGCCCTGCGCCGGGAGATGCTGGCCGAGGTGGCCCGCCTCGCCTGCGAGCAGGGCATCACTGTGCTCATGGTGTCCCACAACCCTGAGGATGCCCAGCTTATCGCCGATCAGGTGCTCTTCGTCGACGAGGGGCGCATCGCCCTGCAGGGCAAACCCGACATACTGCAGAACAGCGAGCACCCCGGGCTGCTGCGTTACCTTGGTCGCGCTCTATCTCCATAGTGGATGGCCAACAAGCTGATGGTCTCCCCCTGGCATAACCCCGGAAGATGCCCAGCTGATCGCCGATCAGGTGTTGTTCGTGGATGAAGGCCGCATCGCTTTGCAGGGCAAACCCGACATACTGCAAGACAGCGAGCACCCCGGGCTGCTGCGCTACCTTGGCCGTACACAAGGGCAATGACGGCAACGGGATCAAAAAAGGGGAAGCCGTCCGGCTTCCCCTTTCTCATGCAGAGATTGCGTTGAATCAGAGATTTTCCTCGGCGAACGAAGCCAGCCGGCTGCGCACCACCCCGTTCAGGAAGATGTTGGCACTGCCGTCGAAGTCCTTGAACCGCTCGACGATGTAGGTCAGACCCGAGGTCACCGGGCTCAGGTAGTTGGAGTCTATCTGGGCCAGGTTGCCGGAGCAGACGATCTTGGTCCCCTCGCCGCAGCGGGTGATGATGGTCTTGATCTGGGAGGCGGTCAGGTTCTGGCACTCGTCCAGCAGCACGAAGGTGTTCTGGATGCTGCGCCCGCGCATGAAGTTGACCGATTTGAACTGGATGTTGGCCTTCTCCATGATGTAGCTGAGGGACCCGCTCATGTTCTCGTCCTGCTTGTGCAGCACCTCCAGGGTGTCGGTCACCGCCGCCAGCCAGGGCATCATCTTCTCCTCCTCGGTGCCGGGCAGGAAGCCGATGCTCTCGGCAATCTCCGGGGTGTTGCGGGTGACGATCACCTTCTCGTAGATCCCCTTCTCGATCACCAGCTCCAGGGCAGCCGCCATGGCGAGCAGGGTCTTGCCGCAGCCCGCCGGGCCGGTCAGGATCACCAGATCGATGTGCGGATCCAGCAGGGCGTCCAGCGCCATGCCCTGATAGATGTTCTTGGGATGCACCCCCCAGGCCTTGCGTGACATCAGCCGCTCGCGGCCCAGATCCTTGAGGCGGATCTTGTTGCCGTCGTGGCTCAGCACCCTGGCTGCGAAGAAGTTCTCCTCGTCCAGCAGGTACTGGTTGACGTGCACCCCCTCCAGCAGATTCGAGTCGATCACGTGGACTGTGTCGCGGCCATGGGTCTCGCTGTCGCACTCGCCGACCCGCTCCCAGAAGCTGCCTGGCACCACCTGGAAGCCCTTGGCCAGCAGGCGGATGTCGTCGATCAGCTGATCGCTGCGGTAATCCTCCACGTGGGCAAGGCCCGCCCCCTTGGCCTTGAGGCGCATGTTGATGTCCTTGGTCACCAACACCACCTGGCGTTTCATCTCGTGCTTTTGCAGGTAGAGGGCCGCGTTGATGATGCGGTTGTCCGCCTCCTTGTCGGTGAACACCTCGGCATCCTGGGGCAGATGGTGATCGCTGAAGATGGAGATGCGACCGCTCGCCTCGCCGGCCAGCGCCACCCCTTGCACTATCTGCTCCGGGGTCGCATCGCGGAACACGTCTTCCAGGGCACGGATGGCGATGCGGGCATCACGGCTGACGTCCTTCTGGCGATCCTTGATGTTGTCGAGCTCTTCGAGCACCGTCATGGGGATGAGCACGTCGTGCTCTTTAAAGGAGTAGATGGCGAGGGGTTCGTGAAGCAGAACGTTGGTATCCAGGATAAACAGCTTTCGGTCCGTGTTGTCCATAAGCATCCTCCTTGGCACTGAAGGTGCCACGTGTGTGAATCTCAGATGTCATTGAAACCACACGGCCGTGACAGTTTTATTACCCCTCACGCTACGCCCGAATTTACCGGTGTGCAACATTTCCCTTGTCCGTCCTAACTAACTGTATATAAAGCAATCAATAAAAAAGACCGGCCCACAGGCCGGTCTTTTAAGCTGATTTATGCCCCTGTTGGCCCCATTAGCCACACTTGGAATCGCCGCAGTTGAGGCAGGTCATGCAACCATCCTTCTGCACCAGCGCCTTGGTGTGGCACTTGTAGCAGAGCGCAGCACTGGCCGGGAAGCCGCTGCCTGACTGCTGGGCGTCAGCCTCCTGTTCGGCCTGCATCTGTGCCTGTTTCTCGGCCAGAAACGCCTGCTGATGCTCATCCAGCCCGGTGGCCTTGAGCATGCCGATCTCGGTGAGATGGGTCTCGATCACGTTGCCAATTTCGGCGATAAGGGAGGGAACATACTTGCCCTTGTTCCAGTAGCCCCCCTTGGGATCGAACACGGACCTCAGCTCCTCCACCAGGAAGGTGACATCCCCGCCCTTGCGAAACACCGCAGAGATGATGCGGGTCAGCGCCACTATCCACTGGTAGTGCTCCAGGCTCTTGGAGTTGATGAAGATCTCGAACGGACGGCGCGTCTCGTGGACTGTGCCCTCGTTGAGAATGATGTCGTTGATGGTGATGAACAGCGAGTGCTCGGAGACATGCTCCGGCGTCTTCAGCTTGTAGGTGGTGCCCATCAGCCGCTCCGGACGCAGCACAGTCTCGTGCATGTGTACCACGTCATCCTGGGGAGCCGGTGCTTCTTGCGGCTCATCCCGGGTTTTCACCTTGTAGGCGACGATTTTCCTGTCGATCTTCTTGACCATAATCTGTTCTCAGAATTTGCCGTAATAGCCTTCTTTCAAGGCGTCGTAGAGGTTGGCGGCGGTGTGCAGCTCGCCATCGTATTCGATCTCTTCGTTCCCCTTCACCGTGATGACGGAGCCATCCTCCAGAGTGAACTCGTACTGAGTGTTCTCCAGATCCTTCTCCTTCACCAGCACCCCCTGGAAGGCCTCGGGGTTGAAGCGGAAGGTGGTGCAGCCCTTGAGGCCGGAGTCCGAGGCATACATGTAGATGTCCTTGAACTGCTCGAACGGGAAGTCGGTCGGTACGTTGGCGGTCTTGGAGATGGACGAATCTATCCAGCGCTGGGCCGCGGCCTGGATGTCCACATGCTGGGCAGGGCTGATGTCGTCGGCGGTGATGAAGTAATCCGGCAGACGGCAGCCCTCATCCTCGGTGTAGGGCATGGCGCCGGCGTTGACGAGCTCGCGATAGGCCAGCAGCTCGAAGGAGTAGACATCCACGCTCTCCTTGCTCTTCTTGCCCGCCTTGATGACGTTGCGGCTGTAGTGATGGGCGAAGCTCGGCTCTATGCCGTTGCTGGCGTTGTTGGCCAGCGACAGAGAGATGGTACCGGTCGGCGCTATGCTGCTGTGGTGGGTGAAACGCCCGCCCACCTCGGCCAGTGCGGCCACCAGGGCGGGATCCACCTCGGCCACCTGCTGCATGTAGCGGCTGTAGCGTGCATGCAGCACCTTGCCCTTCACCTTGTCGCCGAGCTTGATGCCATCGGCCGCCATCTCGGGGCGCAGCCGCAGCATCTTGCCGGTCACCTCGAACTCCTGCTCCATGATGGGGGCAGGGCCCTTCTCCTTCGCCAGCGCCAGGGACTCCTGCCAGCCGGTCATGGCCAGCTCCTGGGAGACCTGCTCGGTAAACGCCACGGAGGCAGCAGAGCCATACTTTATCTGCAGCATGGTGAGGGTCGAGCCCAGGCCGAGGAAGCCCATGCCGTGGCGGCGCTTGGCGGTGATCTCCTCGCGCTGCCTGGGCAAAGGCAACTGGTTGATCTCCACCACGTTGTCCAGCATGCGGGTGAAGATGGCCACTACCTTGCGAAACGCGGGCCAGTCGAAGGCGGCCCGCTCGGTGAAGGGCTCGCGCACAAACTTGGTCAGATTGACCGACCCCAGCAGGCAGGCGCCATAGGGGGGCAAGGGCTGCTCACCGCAGGGGTTGGTGGCGCGGATCTCCTCGCAGAACCAGTTGTTGTTCATCTGGTTCACCTTGTCGATCAGGATGAAACCGGGCTCCGCATAGTCATAGGTGGAGGTCATGATGACGTTCCACAGCTTGCGGGCAGGCAGGGTCTTGTAGACCTTGCAGGCCACCTGCCCCAGCGCGTTGATCACCACCCCTTCCTTGTTCGGCCAGTCCGCCCAAAGCACCTGCTCGGGATCGTCCAGGGCGATGCAGTCCTGCTCCACCTCCTTGGCGGTGTAGGGGAAGATGAGCCGCCAGGGCGCATCCTCTTTCACCGCCTTGACGAACTCTTCGGTGATGAGCAGGGAGAGGTTGAACTGGCGCAAGCGACCATCTTCCCGCTTGGCCTGGATGAACTCGATCACGTCGGGATGGCGGATATCCATGGTGCCCATCTGGGCGCCACGGCGGCCGCCCGCCGACGAGACGGTGAAACACATCTTGTCGTAGATATCCATGAAGGAGAGCGGGCCCGAGGTGTAGGCCCCGGCGCCGGAGACGAAGGCACCGCGCGGACGCAGGGTCGAGAAGTCATAGCCGATGCCGCAGCCCGCCTTCAGGGTCAGGCCGGCCTCGTGCACCTTGCCGAGAATGTCATCCATCGAATCTTCGATGGTGCCGGAGACGGTGCAGTTGATGGTCGAGGTGGCCGGCTTGTGCTCGAAGGCCCCTGCATTGGAGGTGATGCGACCCGCCGGGATGGCGCCATTGCGAAGGGCCCACAGGAAGGGCTCATACCAGGCATCGGGCTCGCTCTCCTGGGCCGCCAGCGCACGGGCAACCCGCTGATAGGTCTCGTCTATGGTGCCGTCGATGGGCGCCCCATCCTTGCTCTTGAGGCGATACTTGCTGTCCCAGATCTCGAGGGAGGTTTCCTGCATGGGGATGAGGGCAGAGTTGGGTCCACTCTCCAGAACAGGGTTGGATTTAGCCATTTTCAAGCCACCTTATGTGAATGCAACAACGTCATGACAGAGTCAAAACACAACCAATAGGTTTAATGTCAACCATATAGCACTATATATAGTATCTCTCTCACGGGGCGCCGATTCTATCCTAAAAAAATGCCCCGGCCAGCAGATATTTGGGCCAGGGCATTTAACCGGTTCATTTCCCGATGAATTTAACGGGAGGAGGAATCTCAGGGCTTCTTGACGTACACGCTCGGCGTCTCACCCGCCATATTCAGATAGAACTCGTAGACACCGTCGGCATCCGGCGAGAACTTCATGTCCTCATACTTGGAGCAGGGGTTGACCGGCACAGGCTCTCCGCCCAGCACGGCGACGCCGTCACTCGGACTCTTGTAGCCGAAGTTGGTGCCACAGCTCCAGCCGGAATCGGCGAACTTGAACTTGTAGGGCGCCCACTCTTTCTTGAGCGTCCCCTTGGCCATGTAGAGTTTGTCGGCCACCTTGACCACCTTGCTCTCATCGGTCGCCATCCAGTCGTTCATCTCCCCCCGCAGGTAGATGGACTTGCCACCGAAGTCGCTGTTGTCTGCCGCCTGCTCTGCACCGCCATTGGATGCGCAACCGCCTAATACCAGGGTTCCCGCCGCCAGCATCATCGTTACTGTTCTTTTGAACATGTGTCCATTCCTCAGATTATTGTGATTCCTTGGCCCATCGAACGTGGGCAGACGAATTAAAGCAGAGCAGGCATCACAAGAAAGGTAGAGTCATCACATTCTGTGCTTTTTATATCCAGCACGTCGCGCCGATGGATAAATATCGAACAGAAAAGGGGGAGAGGTTTTGGAGAGGAGAGAGCTCATCGTCAAACTGCAGGAGTGTTAAAGCTCAATTATCAATCAATGCACTGATTTTCAGGCAATAAAAAACCCCGCTCAGTGAGCGGGGTTTCTTGTATTGGGTGCCTGGCAGTGTCCTACTCTCGCATGGCGAATGCCACACTACCATCGGCGCTACCGCGTTTCACTTCTGAGTTCGGCATGGGATCAGGTGGTTCCACGGCGCTATGGCCGCCAGGCAAAAAACTTCATCTGGAAAGCTGACGTGAATAATGATGTTGCGCTTGGCTTGTCACTATCACTGAATTTTGAGTAGTTCGTTCATTCGCTACAAGCACCAGAAACACTTCTTGGGTGTTGTATGGTTAAGCCTCACGGGTAATTAGTATGGGTTAGCTCAACACGTCGCCGCGCTTACACACCCCACCTATCAACGTTGTGGTCTCCAACGGCCCTTTAGGACCCTCAAGGGGTCAGGGATGACTCATCTCAGGGCTCGCTTCCCGCTTAGATGCTTTCAGCGGTTATCGATTCCGA